>NZ_SJXI01000023.1:0-79609 GCF_004337455.1 Parafrankia sp. BMG5.11
TCGCCCGCCCAAGCCTTCTAGGTCGACTCGCGGCGGATGAGGGTGGCGCTCACCGGGGGCCGCCAGTCCGGCAGGGGCCGGCCTTCTGTCTGGTGGATGGCGTATTCGGCGAACCCGCGGCCGAGGGTGGCGGTGTCGAACCGGACAGTGGAAAGCGCGGGAACGAACATTGTCGCTATGGGGCTGTCGTCGTGACCGATGACGGCGAGGTCGTCGGGTATCCGTATCCCGATGCGGATCGCGGCGCTGACGACGGCGGCGGCGACGTCGTCGTTGAAGGCGACGACGCCGGTCACTCCGGCGCCGTGCCAGGCACGGACCGCGTCGTCGGCGGATCCGTCGCGGTAGTCGATGTACCTGATGTCGACGGGTGGCAGGTCGAGGGAGTGGGCTCGTTCCCGGGCCGCGTCGTGGCGGGCCTGGACGAGGGAGGACGGGAGGGGGTCGGCAAAGGCGGCGTAGGCGAGCTGGCGGCGGCCGTGTTCGTACAGGTGCTCGACCTGGAGACGGGGTCCCGCGCTGACGGCCAGGGAGAGGTCGAGGGGTTCCTGTCGGGCGGGGTCCGGGAAGATCCGGCGGATCCCGCAGCCGCGCATCGAGGCGATCTCGTCCGGGCTGAAGGAGGTGAACCCGAAGACACTGTCCGGGGTCAGGAGCTCCCAGAGGGGACGGGTCTCGCCGTGGGGCCGGCGGGTGTAGGTGACGAGCGAGTAGCCGGCCTCGTCCAGGACGCGGGACGCCTCGTCGAGGTAGATCCGGAAGCTGTACTCGACGGGCCAGTCCGGCAGGACGAACAGGACGATCCTGCTGCGGCCGCTGGCGAGGGCCTGGGCGGCGCTGTTCGGCCGGTAGCCGAGGCGCAGTGCCGCTTCGAGCACCCGCTCCCGGGTGCCCTCCGAGATCGTCTGCCCCCGGGTCCGGTTGAGGACGAAGCCCACCGTCGCCCGCGAAACCCCTGCGACCGCGGCAACATCCGTGGCGGTGACCCTTCGCTTCGCCGTCGCCTCTGACACGGCCACCGCCCCCCTCACTCAAGCCCACTTGCGCGCGCTAACAGCACGATGTTAGCTTGTCTACCCACGACGCTAGTACGTGCTAGTGGCCTGGGGCACCCGCCTTCGCGACCTCGGGTCACCTTTCGCGCGCAGGTGCCATCCGCCCGAATCCACGACGAACAAAGACTGCGTTGCCAGGGAGAGCTCGGTTGATCCGTTCATCCTTCAATGACGGCTGGTCCTTCCGCCGGAAGACCGACGCGTTCCTGGAGATCCTCGGCCGGGCCGACGCCCCCTGGCAGGACGTCCGGCTGCCCCACGACGCGATGGTCGGGCTCGAGCGCGACGGAGCCGACACCGAGGCGGGTCAGCGCGGCTACTACCCGAGCGGGGCATACCAGTACAGAAAGACGTTCTTCGTGCCGGAGGAGTACCGGAACCGACGGGTCACCCTCGAGTTCGAGGGTGTTTACCGAAATGCCCGGGTCTTCATCAACGGTGATTTCGCGGCGCAGTGCGCCTACGGCTACTCCAACTTCTACGTCCGCACCGATCACCTGCTGAAGTACGGCAGCGACAACGAGATCGTCGTGGAGGCGCACAGCGGCAACGACACCCGCTGGTACTCGGGTGGCGGGGTCTACCGCAACACGAAACTGATCGTCGGCGATCTGGTGCACCTCGCACTGGACGGGGTGAGGATCACGACTCCGGCCGTGGACGACGACCTCGCGGTGGTCGCGGTGGCGACCGAGATACAGAACGAATCCCCGGTCACCCGGGCCCTCGAGGTGCTCACCGAGATCGTGGACGCCGACGGCACGGTCGTCGCCGGGGACACCGCTCCGGTCACCACGTTCATCGGCGACACACTCACCCTGCGCCAGCGGCTGCCCGTGCCACGACCGGAACTGTGGGGGGTGGACCGGCCCTACCTCTACCTCTGCCGGACCAGCGTCATGGCGGACGGCGAGCTCCTGGACCAGGAGACCACGCGCTTCGGCATCCGTACGCTCGCCGTTGATCCGCTGCGGGGCCTGCGCATCAACGGCGAGACGGTGAACCTGCGCGGCGCCTGCATCCACCACGACAACGGGGTGATCGGCGCCGCGACCATCGACCGCGCCGAACAGCGCCGGGTCGAGATCCTCAAGCAGGCCGGCTTCAACGCCATCCGCAGCTCCCACAACCCGATGAGCAAGGCGCTGCTCGACGCCTGCGACCAGCTCGGCGTTCTCGTGATCGACGAGCTGTTCGACGCGTGGACCCGCTCGAAGGTGAGCCAGGACTACGCCCTCGACTTCGCCACCTGGTGGGAGTCCGACGTGCGGGCGATGGTCGACAAGGACTTCAACCATCCCAGCGTCATCCTCTACTCGATCGGGAACGAGATCCCCGAGACGGGCACCGCCGCCGGCGCGGCGATCAGCCGCCGGCTCGCCGAGACGATCCGCTCGATCGACAGCACCAGGTTCGTCACGAACGGCGTCAACGGACTCCTCGCCGGCGGCCCCGACCTGCTCGCCTCCTTCGCCGGCGAATCCCGGAAGAAGGACAGCGAGAGCCTCGACGTCAACGGCTTCATGGCGCGGTTCCGTGAGTTCATGCCGATCCTCATGAGCTCCGAGGTCGTCGGTTCGAAGACCGCCGAGTCGATGGCCTGCCTCGATGTCGCCGGCTACAACTACCTGGAATCACGGTACGGGCAGGACGGGGCGCAGTTCCCCAACCGGGTGATCGTCGGAACCGAGACCTACCCCGCCGACATCGACACGAACTGGCGGCTCGTCCAGGACCACAGCCACGTCATCGGTGACTTCACCTGGACCGGCTGGGACTACCTCGGCGAGCCGGGGACCGGCCGGATCGAGTACGAGGGCGACAGCGAGACCACGAATTCCGCGCTGAACCACCAGGGCGGCTACCCGTGGCTGACGGCGTGGTGCGGTGACATCGACATCACCGGCCACCGCCGTCCCGCCTCCTACTACCGCGAGATCGTGTTCGGCCTGCGCGGCGAGCCCTACATCGCCGTCCACCGCCCCGACCGCTTCGGGCGGGCGGTCAGGGTCGCGATGTGGTGGTCGTGGAGCGACTCGGTCTCCAGCTGGAGCTGGAACGGCCACGAGGACAGGCCGGTGCGGCTCGAGGTGTACTCCGCGGCGGACGAGATCGAGCTCCTGATCAACGGCAGGCGGGTCGGCACGGCCCCGGCGGGTGAGAAGAACCGGTTCAGGGCGGAGTTCGAGACCGTCTACGAGCCCGGCGAGATCGTGGCCGTCGCCTACACCGGCGGCGTCGAGACCGGCCGCACCTCGCTGCGGTCCGCGACGGGCGAGGTCCGCCTCGAGGCGGCGGCCGACCGCACCCGCATCACCGCCGACGACACCGACCTCGCCCACGTCGCCCTCACGCTCGTCGACGGGGCCGGCAACCTCTACAACACCGCCGACCGCAGGGTGGCCGTCGAGGTGACGGGACCCGCCGTGCTCCAGGGCTTCGGCAGCGCGGACCCCAGGCCGACCGAGAACTTCTTCGACACGGTCCGCACGACCTTCGACGGCCGGGCGCTCGCCGTCATCCGCCCGACGGCACCCGGCTCGATCACCGTCACCGCCACGACGGAGGGCTGCGAGCCGTCCACCGTGCGCATCGAAGCCGAACCCTCGGGCCCCTCCGGCGCATGACCCGCTGATCGCATCAGTGCTGATCACATCAGTAAGGAATCGACGATGACGTACGACGCCCCACTGACGCCTGAGGCCCGGGCGGACGCGCTTCTGCGGACCATGACGGTGGAGGAGAAGGCGCAGCAGGTCACCGGGCTGATGCCGATCGGGCTTCTCGGCGTGGACGGCCTGGTCCAGGCGCAGGCCGAGCGTCTTCTGGGCACCGGGATCGGCCACATCGCGCCGCTCGGGATGCTCAGCCACCGCACGCCCGCGAACCTGGCGAAGGCTGTCAACGAGATCCAGCGTTTCCTCGTCACCCGGACCCGCCTGGGCATTCCCGCCCTCTTCCACGTGGAGGCGCTCAACGGTGTGGTCTCCCCCGGGCTGACCACGTTCCCGACCGCGATCGGGCTCGCCGCCACCTGGAACCCCGCCGGGGTGGCGGAGATGGCGGACGTCCTGCGCCGGCAGGCACGGGCCATCGGTCACCCGCTGGTCCTGTCCCCGGTGATGGATGTCGCCCGGGACGCCCGCTGGGGCCGGGTGCACGAGACCTACGGCGAGGACCCGTACCTGGTGTCCGCGATGAGCGTCGCGTTCGTCCGCGGCATCCAGGGCGACGACCCGCGCGAGGGTGTGATCGCGACCGGCAAGCACTTCCTCGGCTACGCCCTCACCGAGGCCGGGCAGAACATGGCCCGCACCGCCATCGGGGCCCGGGAGCTGTACGAGGTGTACGCCCGCCCGTTCGAGGCCGCCATCAGGCTGGCCGGCCTCGCGGCGGTCATGAACTCCTACAGCACCGTCGACGGCGTCCCGGTCGGTGCCAACCGCGAGATCCTCACCGGCCTGCTGCGGGACCGCCTCGGGTTCGCCGGCACCGTCGTCTCCGACTACGAGACCATCCGCCACCTGTACAAGCGGCTCGGTGTCGCGCGTGACGCCGAGGAGGCCGGCCGGCTCGCCCTCGCCGCCGGGCTCGACGTCGAGCTTCCCGTCCCCGACGGCTACGGCCCCACACTCGCGCGGGCGGTCCACGCCGGCACGGTTCCCGTCGAGCAGCTGGATCAGGCCGTGTGGCGGGTCCTGCGGGACAAGTTCGCACTCGGCCTGTTCGACCGGCCCTACGCCGACGAGGACCCCGTCGTCGTCAACGAGGTCGCCCGCCAGGGTGTCGACCTCTCGTACCGGCTCGCCCAGCAGTCGGTGACCCTGCTGGCGAACGACGGCACCCTGCCGCTGTCCCGGGACCTGCGCCGGATCGCGGTCGTCGGCCCGCACGCCGACGGGATCTCCTTCGCGTTCCCGCCCTACACCTACCCCGCCGCGCTCGAGATGCTCCGGGCCCGGTTCACCGGCGAGCGGGCCCACATACCCGGCACCGAGAACATCGCCGGCGACATCCCCCCCGAGGCGACCGCGCTCATGCGCCAGGAGCTTTCCGGCCCTATCGGGACGCCGATCGACGACTACATCCGCGACGCCTACGGCGCGCTGTCCCTCGCCGACGCCGTCCGCCGGGCCGTCCCCGGCGCGCAGGTGACCGTGGCCGCCGGCTGCGGGGTCCTCGACGAGGAACCGGCCGACATCCCGGCCGCGGTCGCCGCCGCCGCGGACGCCGACGTGGTGATCCTCGCCCTCGGCGGGCGGGCCGGCTGGTTCACCCCCCGGATCACCGAGGGCGAGGGCTGCGACACCGCCAACATCGACCTCCCCGCGAACCAGGTCGCGCTCGTCCAGGCCGTCGCCGGCACCGGAACCCCCTGCGTGGGGATCGTGTACACCGGCCGGCCGATGGCCCTGACCCCGATCGTCGGCCTGCTCCCGGCGCTGCTCTACGGCTACTACGGCGGCCAGCACGCCGCCACCGCCATGGCCGACGTGCTCTTCGGCGACGTCAACCCGGCCGGCAAGCTCCCGATCTCCATCCCGCGGCACTCCGGGCAGGTGCCCGTCTACTCCGGCCAGCCCACCGGCACCGGCTACCGGCGCACCGACCAGGACATGCACCTGGGCTATCTCGACCTGCCGTCCGGCCCGCTGTTCCCGTTCGGCCACGGGCTGAGCTACACGACCTTCGACTACACCGACCTCGCGGTCAGCTCGCCCGAGGTCGACAGCGAGGGCGCGGTCACCGTTCGGCTGACCGTCCGCAACACCGGCACGAGGGCCGGCGACGAGATCGTGCAGCTCTACTTCTCCGACCAGGCCACCGGGGTCACCCGACCGGCCCGGGAGCTCGTCGGCTTCACCCGGATCAGCCTGGACGCCGGCGCGGCGGCGACCGTGGCGTTCACCGTGCCCATGAGCCAGCTCGGCTACGTCGCCCTCGACGGCGGATTCGTTCTCGAACCCGGCCCCGTCCAGATTCTCGCGGGCAGCTCCTCCGACGACATCCACCTGCGCGGCAGCTTCGACGTCGTCGGAAAAGTCGCCGAGCTGGACGGCCGCCGTTCCTTCCTCTCGGACGTCACCGTCAGCGACACACGCCCTTGAACCACCGGCCGCACCTATCAGGAAACCCGACCGCCGCCTTTCCGGGCCGGGTTCTCGCCGGGTGCCAGTCGCTGACCGAGGTCAGCGGATTCTTACGGAGATCTCCATGCTCACCTGCATTACCTGTGCACAGTTAACTGACCGGCGTTTGTCGTGAGCACGCCCACCGATCCGGTGACGGCGGCACCAGAAGCGACGTCGGCGGGGGTCGCGGCAGGGCTGGCGGCTGGGCTGATCGAGGCGGAGGCGCAACGGCGGGCGCAGCAGGCTGATTCACAGCGTGAGGTGTTGTTCGCGGACGAGCTGCTGCCGGGTGTGGGCGGTGAGCGGCTGTCGTTGCGGCAGGGGCTGACCGCCGGTGGTTCGGTGACGTTCCTGACGTTGATGACGCTGTCGGCGCTGGACGAGCTGGAGTCGGCGGCGCTGACGACGCTGGCGCCGGACATCCGGGACGCGTTCGGGTTGAGCGACGGCGCGATCGTGTTCATCTCCGCGGCCGCCGGGGCGTTCCTCGTGCTCGGTGCGCTGCCGATGGGCTGGCTGGCGGACAAATGCCGGCGCTCCCGGGTCATCGGCTGGGCGGGTGTCGTGTTCTCGGTGATGGTGCTGGCGAGCGGACTGGCGGCGAACGCGTTCCTGTTCTTCCTGGCCCGGTTCGGCGTCGGGGTGGCGAAGTCGAGCAACAACTCGGTACACGGATCGTTGCTCGCCGACACCTATCCGATCGGGGTCCGGGGACGGATCTCCGCGGCGAACTTCGGTGCGGCGCGTACCGCGGGCGCGCTCAGTCCCCTGGTGGTCGCGGGCATCGCCACGCTGGCGGGCGGGGCTGACGGCTGGCGTTGGCCGTTCCTCATCCTCGGCCTGCCGGCCCTGGCGGTGGCGGTCTTCGCCTTCCGCCTGCCGGAACCGCCGCGCGGCCAGCACGAGATGAAATCGGTGCTGGGCGAGGTGGTCGAGGACGCCGAGCCGATGCCGATCTCGGTGGAGGCGGCGTTCGCCCGGCTGCTGCGCATCCGGACCGTCAAGACCGCGATCGTCGCGTTCTCCGCGCTGGGTTTCAGCCTGTTCACCACGAGCGTGCTGGCGAACCTGTGGGCCGAGGACCACTACGGGATGTCGACGTTCCAGCGGGGCCTGATGGGTTCACTCGGCGGCGCCGCTCTGCTCGTCGCCCTGCCGATCGTCGGGCCGCGGTACGACCGGCTCTACCACCGGGATCCGGCCCGGGCCGTGGCTCTGCTGGGGCTGTGCATTCTGCCGGGTGCGGTGCTGCTGCCGGTCCAGTGGTTCATGCCGAACTGGGTCGGTTTCATGCTGGCCAGCATCCCGGGCGCGGTGTTCTCCTCGGTCGCGTTCTCGATGGTGGGCCCGGTGATGCAGTCGGTCACGCCGTACCGGCTGCGCGGGCTGGGCCTGGCGCTGGCGGCGGTCTACATGTTCTTCATCGGCGCGACCGGCGGCGCCATCCTCTCCGGGCTGATCAGCAACGCCTACGACCCACGGGTCGCCGTGCTGGTGATCGGCATCCCCGCCACCGCGGTCGGCGGCCTCATGATGATCCGCAGCGCGTCGTTCGTGAAGAACGACCTTTCGCTGGTGGTGGCGGACCTGCGCGAGGAGCTCGCCGAACGCGACCGGCAGCGCGAGAACCCGGACGACGTCCCGGCACTGCAGGTCAACAACATCGACTTCTCCTACGGGCCGGTGCAGGTCCTGTTCGACGTCGCCTTCGACGTGAAGAAGGGCGAGACCCTGGCGCTGCTGGGCACCAACGGCGCGGGCAAGTCCACCATTCTGAAAGTCATCTGCGGCCTGGGAACCCCGTCGCGCGGGGTGGTCCGCCTCGGCGGGCGGACCATCACCTACGTCTCGCCGGAACAGCGCGGGAAGTACGGGGTGCACCTGCTGCCCGGCGGCAAGGGCGTCTTCCCCGGGATGACGGTGCGCGAGAACCTGGAGATGGCCGCGTTCCGGATGCGCCGCGACGCCGCCGGCCGGGAGCGGCGTTTCGCCTACGTGCTCGGCCTGTTCCCCGACCTCGAGAGCCGGCAGGGCCAGCGGGCGGGGTCGCTGTCGGGTGGGCAGCAGCAGATGCTGGCGCTGGCGATGGTGCTGCTGCACGACCCCGAGGTCCTCCTCATCGACGAGCTCTCCCTCGGGCTGGCCCCGGTGGTGGTGCAGGACCTGCTGGCGATCCTCGAACGCCTCAAACAGGACGGCCTGACGATCATCGTCGTCGAACAGTCGCTGAACATCGCCCTCGCCATCGCCGACCGGGCCGTGTTCCTGGAGAAGGGCCAGGTCCGTTTCACCGGCCCGGCCCGCGAACTCGCCGAACGCGACGATCTCGCCCGCGCGGTGTTCCTCGGCCGGGAAGGCGGCTGACCCGCCATGGAACTGCCCACCACCCAACTGCTCTTCGACGGCGCGGTCACCGGGCTGGTCATCGGCCTGCTCGCGGTCGGCATCGTCCTGGTCCACCGCTCCACCCGCGTCATCAACTTCGCGGTGGCGAACATGGGCCTGGTCGGCTCGGCCCTCTTCGCGCTGCTCACGGTGCGTTACAACGTGCCGTACTGGATCTCGCTGGCCATCGCGCTGCTCGTAGGTGTGCTGTTCGGCGCCCTGGTCGACCTCACGGTGATCCGCCGGCTGTTCGCCGCGCCACGGGTGATCCTGCTGGTCGCGACCATCGGCGTCGCCCAGCTCGCGCTGACCGTCGTCACCTCGCTGCCCGACCTCGACGACTACCCGCGCGAGTCCTACCCGGTGCCCTGGTCGGGGAGCTGGTCGCCGGTCAGTGACCTCACGATCAGCGGGGCACAGCTCAGCGTCCTGGTCACGGTGCCCCTCGTCGCGCTCGGGCTCAGCCTGTTCCTCGGCCGGACCGTGCTCGGCCGGACGGTCAAGGCCGCCGCGGACAACCCCGAGCTCGCCCGCCTGCAGGGCATCAGCCCCAAGACCGTGTCGACGGCGGTCTGGGCGGTGGCGGGGCTGATCGGGACGCTGTGCCTGATCCTGGTCTCCGCGCAGAACCAGTCCCTGACCCAGATCACCACCCTCGGCCCCACCACCCTGCTCCGGGCCCTGGCCGCCGCGGTGATCGCCCGGATGACGTCGTTCCGCGTCGCCCTGCTCGCCGGGATCGCCCTGGGCCTGGCCCAGTCGTTCATCCAGTTCAACTGGCTCGACCAGCCCGGCCTCACCGATATGACGATCTTCGTCGTGGTGCTGGCTGCGGTGTTCTTCGTCAGCCGCGGCCGTGACACCGAGTCGTCGTCGTTCTCCTTCGCCCCGAAGATCAAGCCCGTGCCCGACCGGCTACGCGGGCTCTGGTGGGTCCGCCAGCTCGAACGCGCCCCGCTGGTCCTGCTCGGCCTGGTCGCCGTCGTCCTGCCCCTGCTCGTCGCCCAGCCCTCCCGGCACCTGCTCTACACCGTGATCCTCGGCTACGCGATCTGCGCCGCCTCGATCACGATCCTGACCGGCTGGGCCGGGCAGCTCTCCCTCGGCCAGATGGCCTTCGCGGGGCTGGGCGCGCTGCTCGCCGCCGCGCTCAACCGCGGTCTGCGCCTGCAGGTCGGCGGCTCCGTCGTGGAGCTGAACGCCCTGCCCTTCCCGGCGGCCGTCGCCATCGCCACGGTGTTCACCGCGGCTCTGGCCGCCGTGGTCGGAGCGGGCGCGCTGCGGGTGCGCGGACTGCTCCTGGCCGTCAGCACCTTCGCGTTCGGGATCGCGGCCGAGCAGTACCTCTACCGCCGCGACGTGTTCCACGACGAGGGCGGCAACACCGCCTCGTTCCCGCGAAGCACCGTCTTCGGGATCGACGTCACCACCCAACGGGCCTACTACTACCTCGTCCTGATCGTCCTGGTCCTGGTCCTGCTCGTGGTGGCCCGGCTGCGCAGGTCCGGGATCGGGCGGACCACCATCGGCGTCCGCGACAACCCCGCCACCGCGGCCGCGTACACCGTCGCCCCCACCCGGGTGAAACTGCGCGCGTTCGCGCTCGCCGGCGGGATCGCCGGGCTCGGCGGCAGCCTGCTCGCCGGCGCCGTCCAGAACGTCCCCTACGCCGACAGGTACTTCCTCAGCCCCGACTCGCTGCTCCTGGTCTCCATCGTGGTGATCGGCGGTCTCGGCTCGGTCACCGGCCCGCTGCTCGGCTCGCTGTGGGTCATCGGCCTGCCGTCCTTCTTCCCCGACAACGACATCGTCCCGCTGCTGACGTCCAGCCTGGGCCTGCTGGTCCTGCTGCTCTACTTCCCCGGCGGCCTGGTCCAGATCGGCTACAGCGCCCGCGACGCCCTCCTCGCCTGGGCGGACGGCAGGCTCGGCACCACCCCACCGGTGAAGAGCGTCTCGACCGTGCCCCCGGCTCTCACCCGCACCACCCGCCAGCCACTCCCGGAGAACACCCCCGTCCTCGAGACCAGCGACATCCGGGTGCGCTTCGGGGGCCGGGCCGCCGTCGACGGCGTCTCCCTCACCGTCCTGCCCGGCGAGATCGTCGGGCTCATCGGCACCAACGGCGCCGGCAAGTCGACCCTCATGAACGCCATCGGCGGTTTCGTCCCCGCCGCCGGCACCGTCACCCTGCTCGGCCAGAACGTCTCCACCGCCAGCCCGGCGGCCCGGGCCCGCGGCGGTGTCGGCCGCACCTTCCAGGCCGCCGCGCTGTTCCCCGAGCTCACCGTCCGCGAGACGGTCCAGATCGCGCTGGAGGCCCGCGGCCGCACCGGGCTGCTCTCCACCGCCCTGCACCTCCCGCACACCTTCCGCGCCGAACGCGCGAAACGCTCTGCCGCCGACGACCTCATCGGCTTCCTCGGCCTCGGCCGCTACGCCGACGCCTTCATCGCCGACCTGTCCACCGGCACGCGCCGCATCGTCGAGCTCGCCGGCCTGCTGGCCCTCGACGCCCAGGTCCTGTGCCTCGACGAACCCACCGCCGGCGTCGCCCAACGCGAAACCGAGGCGTTCGGCCCGCTCATCCAGGAGATCCGCCGCGAGCTCGGCGCCGCCATGCTCGTCATCGAACACGACATGCCACTGATCATGAGCATCAGCAACCGCGTCTACTGCCTCGAAACCGGCCAGATCATCGCCAGCGGAGCACCGGACGCCGTCCGCAACGACCCCAGGGTCATCGCCAGCTATCTCGGCACCGACGAACGCGCCATCGAACGCAGTGGAAAAGCCCCGGCGGCACCGGACCCCGAGGACCACCACACGCCGACCGACGCGGTCGTGCCCTCGTAACTCCGCCGATCCACCGGCGGCATCTCCCGTACCCATACCTCCAGAAATGCGGAGCACCTCTGACATGACCTCGCACCACCGCTGGCGCCGTCCGCTCATGCTGATCGCCGCGGGAGCCGCACTCGTCTTAGCCGGTTGCAGTGTCGAGTCGGACGACCCCCCGGCCAGCAGCCCCACCTCGAACGCGTTCCCGGCCCCGCCGGCGCCGGCGATCTCGCCGGGTGTCACGGCCGACAGCATCAAGATCGGCTTCGTCTACCCCGACCTCGAGGTCGTCAAGCAGTACGTCGACATCGACCACGGCGACTACCAGGCCACCTTCCAAGCCCTGGTAGACAAGGTCAATGCCGCGGGCGGCATCCAGGGCAGGAAGATCATCCCGGTGTACGGCGCGGTCGACGTCATCTCCCCCGCCGGCGCCCAGGAGACCTGCGTCAAGCTGACCCAGGACGAGAAGGTCTTCGCCGTGCTCGGAAGCCTCAACGCCGAGGACGCGCTGTGCTATGTCCAGACCCACAAGACGGCGCTCGTCGGCGGTGACCTCACCGCGGAGCGCTACGCCAAGGCGCAGGCTCCGTGGGTCTCCGACCTGCGCGGCGGGGACGAGCTGGCCGACGGCATCGAGCTGTTCACCGCCGACAACGCCCTGGCGGGCAAGAAGGTCGCGGTCGTCGCCTACCGGGACGACCAGGCCTCGGTGGACAAGGTCGTCCTGCCGGCCCTGCGGCGTCTCCAGGTCCCGGTGACCGAGACCGGCATCCTCGACGCCGACATCAGTGACGCGGCCGCGGTCTCCCAGCAGTTCGGCGTCTTCATCCAGAAGTTCCGGGCCGCGGGGGTCGACACCGTGCTCCTGGTCGGCGGCTCCCAGACCCAGTTCCCCGCCGAGCTCGGGAAGACCGACTACCGCCCCAGGCTGCTGTTCGCCAGTACCAGTCAGGCCCAGGCCTACCTGTTGAGCCCGGGCGACCACGACCCGGCCGTCGTGACCGGTGCCGCGGCCCTCGGGCTGGTCAACGACTACTCCGAGCCGGCCAACGCCGCGTGCGTCGCCACCATCGAGGCCGCGATGCCGGCGCTCACCGGCAAGCTGGTCGACCCGGCGACCGTGCCCTCAGGTGAGCCCGGACCCGGAACGTCCGAGGGCGTCGCCTGCCGTTACCTGGCCCTGTTCCAGGCGATCACCGAGAAGGCCGGTGAGGACCTCACCTACCAGTCGTTCCAGCAGGCCGCCTTCTCGCTCGGTTCCTTCCAGGTCCCCAGCTACCGGGACAAGGCCACTTACAGCCGCGAGACCCCGCACGGCGCGATCCCGCCCCGTCTCTACACGTTCGACCCCGCGCGGAAGAACTTCTTCCCCGCCGCCGGCTGACAGCCGTCCCCGTCCCACGAAAGCATCCGGCTCAGGAGATCCAACGATCATGAGCACATTCCCCGAGGACTTCCTCTGGGGTGCTTCGACCGCGGCGCACCAGGTGGAGGGCGGCAACGTCAACTCCGGCATGTGGCGCAGCGAATGGGCGAAGAACTCGACGTTCGCCGAGCCGTCAGGCGACGCCTGCGACCACTACCACCGGTACCCGGAGGACATCGCGACCCTGGCCGGTCTCGGCCTGAACGCCTACCGGTTCGGGGTCGAGTGGGCGAGAATCGAGCCGGAGGAGGGCTATTTCTCCCGGGCCGCTCTCGACCACTACCGCCGGATGGTCGGCACGTGCCTCGAGCACGGAGTCACCCCGGTCGTGACCTACAGCCACTTCTCGACACCGCGGTGGTTCGCCGACGCGGGAGGGTGGAGCAATCCGGCGGCGGCGGACCGGTTCGCCCGGTACGCGGGCCGGGTGACCGAGCACATTGGTGACCTGGTGCCCTGGGTGTGCACGTTCAACGAGCCGAACGTCATCTCCCTGATGGTGCATCTCGGTGTCATCCCGGCCGCGTCCCGCGACGAGACCCTCGGCCTGTCGACCGGCAACGAGGGCCAGGATCCCGGCGAGGCGCGGTCAGGCGAGGCACTGTCGGGCGCGGCGTGGGCCGCCCCCAGCGTCGAGGTGATGGCGAACGCGCACCGCAAGGCCGTGGAGGCCATCACCACGCAGACCGGCTGGGAGATCTACCCCCAGGCCCTGGGCCACACCGTCCGCCTCGCCGCCGAGCACGCCGGCGTGCCGGTGCTGGTCACCGAGAACGGCATGGCCACCGACGACGACGACGCCCGGATCGCCTACACCACCGCCGCGCTCGAGGGACTCGCCGGCGCCATCGCCGACGGCGTCGACGTCCGCGGGTACCTGCACTGGTCCCTGCTCGACAACTTCGAGTGGACGTCCGGCTACCAGATGACCTTCGGGCTCATCGCCGTCGACCGCACCACCTTCACCCGCACCGTCAAACCCTCCGCCCGCTGGCTCGGCAAGGTCGCCCGCGCCGGCGGACTCACCTGAATCGAGGACGTCTCATGTCGTTGCGCTGGGCGATCGCGGGCACCGGCTCCATCGCGAACGGGTTCGCGCAGGCGCTCAGCCGCCTGCCCGACGCCGAGCTGGTCGCCGTCGGCTCGCGGCACCAGCGGACCGCCGACGAGTTCGGCGAGAAGTTCGGCGTGCCACGCCGGCGCAGCTACGGATCGTACGAGGAGCTTGCCGCCGACGACGGCGTCGACGTCGTCTACGTGGCCTCCCCGCACTCCCACCACCACCGCCACACGCTGCTGTTCCTGAACGCCGGGCGGGGTGTGCTGTGCGAGAAGCCGTTCGCCCTCGACGCGGACCAGGCCGCCGACATGGTGGCCACTGCCCGCGCGCGCGGGCAGTTCCTGATGGAGGCGATGTGGAGCCGCTTCCTGCCCGCCTACGTCCGGATCCGGGAGCTGGTCGCCGACGGCGCGATCGGCACCGTCCTCGCCGTCGACGGTGACTTCGGCTTCCGGCTCCCGATGGATCCGTCGCACCGGCTGTTCGATCCGGCCCAGGGCGGCGGCGCCCTGCTCGACCTGGGCGTCTACCCCCTGTCGCTGGCCAGCATGCTGCTCGGCGAACCGGACCGGGTCGCCGCGTTCGCCCAGCTCGGCGAGACCGGCGTCGACGAGCACACCGCCGTCATGACGGGCTACGACACGGGCGCGGTGGCCCTCGCCAAGGCATCCCTGCGGGCAGGCCTCGCCTGTACCGGCCGTATCACCGGCACCACGGGCAGCATCGAGCTGCCCGCGATGATGCACTGCCCGGACGAACTGGTCCTGCGCGGCCCGTTCGGCACCGAGCACCTGAGCCTGCCCGCCGCCCTCGACCCCGCCGCCCTTACCGGAACCGGCCCCGGCGGCCCGGGCCCCGGCGACAGGGCCGGAGGCGGCCTGCACCACCAGGCCCGTCACATCCACGACCGGCTGCGCGCCGGGCAGCTGGAAAGCGACCTCATGCCGCTCGCGGAATCCGTGTCGGTCATGCGCACCCTCGACGCCGCCCGGGCCCAGATCGGCCTGCGCTACCCGACCAGCGAAGAAGGAACCCCGAGGTGACCCGCAGCACGCTGAGCCCCGGCAAGGTCCCGGACCTGGTGTCCCGGCTGACGCTGGACCAGAAGATCGCCCAGCTGACGGGGTTCGCGGTAACCGATCTCATCGTCCGTGGCGAGGGGCCGCGCCCGGCCAGTCCGGACATCGACGTCAGCCGGGTGCCGTCACTGCGCCCGCACGGGGCCGGTCACCTGTCCCTGTCCTGGTTCCTCGGCCACGACGCGGCGAGCCTGCGGTCCGCGCTCGACCGGATCCAGTCGGCGGTGCGTGCGGTCGCCCCCTTCGGCATCGGGGCCCTCGCGCACAACGAGGCCGTCAACGGCTTCCTGCATGTCTCGGGCTCGCAGTTCCCGACCGCCTGGGCGCAGGCGGCGACCTGGGACCCGGCGCTGGTGACCCGCGCGGCGGCCGTGAGCGCCGCCCACATGCGGGAGACCGGCATCCACCTCGCCTTCTCCCCGGTCATGGACCTCGCGCGGGATCCCCGCTGGGGCCGCGTGCACGAGACGTACGGTGAGGACCCCGAGCTCGCCGCCCAGTTCTCGGTCGCCTTCGTCCGGGGTGTCCAGGGCCCCGAGGGCGACTCCGGCCTGCTCGCGACGGGAAAGCACTTCGCCGGGTACGGCGCCTCCGAGGGCGGCCTCAACCAGGCGGTCACCCAGCTGGGACGCCGCGCCCTGATCGACGAGTACGCCGAGCTGTTCCGCCGCGCCATCACCGAGGCCGGCCTGGTCGCCGTCATGAACTCCTACAACGAGCTCGACGGCGTGCCCTGCGCCGCTGACCGCTGGCTGCTCACCGACCTGCTCCGCGGCCAGCTCGGCTTCGACGGCATCGTGGTCAGCGACTACAGCGCCGTGGACATGCTGCGGACGATCTACCACACCGCGTCCTCGGAAGGGCAGGCCGCCGTCCAGGCGATCAGCGCCGGCCTGGACGCCGAGCTCCCCGGCGACGTGAACTTCTCCCACCTGGCCGACGAGGTCACCGGTGGCCGTCTCGACGAACACGTCCTCGACACGGCGGTCACCCGGGTCCTCACCGTCAAGGCCCGCGTCGGACTCATCCCGGGGATGGCGGCGCCACGCGCCGCGTCCGCCGCGGCGCCCCCGGACCGGGCCGAGGCGGCCGAGGTGCGCCGCGCCATCGCCGCCCGTGGCCTGGTCCTGCTCGCCAACGACGGCACCCTGCCCCTGGCACCTCGGGGTGGGCGCATCGTCGTCGTGGGCCCGGCCGCCGACGAGCTGCGCATCCATTTCGGCGCCTACACCTCCGTCTCCAACGCCGAGATGCCGCTGGGAATGACGGCGGTGATGACGGGGCAGGTGCCCGGCGTCGATCCGGCCACCTTCGTGTTCACCGACATCTTCCAGCCGCGGATGCCGGGGTTCGACGAGAGGTTCGAGGCGGAGGCCCGGCGGATCCACCCCGAGGCGCCCACCGTGCTCGACGCGCTGCGGGGCTTCGACCCGACCGTCGAGTTCGTTCCGCTCGGCCGGTTCGAGGCCGACCCTGAGCATGCACTGGACCAGGCGGCGGTGGCCGCGGCGGTCGCCGACGTCGTCATCGCCGTCGTCGGCGAGCGGACCGGATGGGTCGGGAACAACACCGCCGGGGAGGGCCAGTCCACCGCGTCCCCCGGCCTGCCCGGCGAGCAGGACAAGCTCGTCGCCCTGCTCGCCGCGACCGGCAGGCCCCTGGTGACCGTGGTGGTCTCCGGACGTCCCCTCCTCCTCGGCAGCGTGGCTCGGGCCTCGCGCGCAGTCCTTCTCGCACCACTGCTCGGCGAAGAAGCCGGCCCGGCGATCGCAGGGGCCGTGTTCGGTGCGATCAACCCGAGCGGAAAGCTCCCGAGCGCCTTCCCCCGGCATCTGGGCCAGATCCCGACCTACCACGGGCACCACTTCGGCAGCGGCTACGACCATCCCACCGGCACCCGGCACGGCTACAACGACCTCGACGACGACGCCCCGCTCTACGCCTTCGGGCACGGCCTTTCCTACAGCTCCTTCGACATCGCCCTCGACGAGTCAGCCGAACCGGCGGTCGAGGAGATCGACGGACTGCTGCGGGCGCGGCTCGTCGTGTCGAACACCAGCGCCGTCGACGGCGAGACCGTCGTACAGCTCTACGCACGGGACGAAGCCGCGACTGTCGTCCGCCCCGTCCGCCAGCTCCTCGGTTTCACCCGCCTGGCCCTGGCCGCGGGAGAGACGCGGCGCGTTCTCCTCGAAGCCCCGGTCGAGCGGCTGTTCTACACGATGGCCGACGGCACCCGCGGCCTCGAGCCCGGCGACGTCACCGTGCTGGCCGCGCTCAGCAGTGACGACATCCACTGCTCGCGGACCGTACCGCTGTCCGCCCGCCGCGCCTGACGGCGCACGCCGGATCCCCTTCCCGTATCCCGACCGCGGAGGAAAGGCCGGCGTCGCCCTGGCCTGGCGACCACCCGGGATCTCCGTCGTCCTCACCAAGTACCGCTGAAGGAAACCCGCATGCGTTCACGCACCTTGGCCAGATCGTCCGTGGCAGCGGCGGCGGCCGCGATCCTCCTCGCCGTCACCGCCTGTTCCGCGCCGGGAACCCGGCCCGACGCGGCCGCGGCCTGCGGCTCCCCCGGGGTGACACCCGACCGGATCACGCTCGGGTTCGTGTACTCCGACTCCGGAGGGGCCGGCAGTGCCTTCTCCTCCGCCCGCGCCGGTTTCGACGCGAGAATCAGCCTGGCCAACGCCGAGGGCGGCGTTCACGGCCGCCGGATCGTCTACCAGTGGCGCGACGACGAGAGCTCGGGCCCGGTCAACGCGAAGGTCACCGAGGGCCTGATCCGCACCGACTCCGTCTTCGGCCTGGTGATGAGCAGCGCCGTCACCGGCGACTCGCTGGACTACCTGACAGGCCAGGGGGTGCCGGTCACCGGGCTCGCCGCCGAACCGGCCTGGGCCGGGCACGCGAACATGTTCTCCTACATGTACTCGGCCTCACCCGAGATCATCGGCCGGTACATCCAGGCCGGTGGCGGCAGGAAGGTCGCCCTGGTGACCTCGGGGCAGTCGGCCTTCAGCTCCGACATCGTGGCCACCTACTCACAGCACCTGCAGGCCCTGGGGCTCACCGTCGTCGCGGTGCTTCCCTACTCCGCCACCATCGACAACCCCGACCGGACAGCCCGCCAGATCGCCGAGTCCGGTGCCGACAGCCTGCTCGGCATCACCGCGGCGAACGACTTCGCCGACGTCGTCCAGGCGACGCGCAGGAACGGCCTGCACCTCGCTGTCAGCGTCGCGCTCTCCGGCTACGACCGTAGCCTGCTGGCCACCTCCGGCCCGGCCCTCGCCGGCGTCTCGCTCCCGGTGTTCTTCCGCCCCTTCGAAGCCGGCGGGCCCGCGATCGAGCGCTACCGCGCCGCGATGACCCGCTACGCGCCGGAGACCGTGAACCCGGAACAGCAGTTCGCGATGTTCACCTACATCTCGGCCGACATGTTCCTGCGCGGACTCGACCTGGCTGGCCCCTGCCCCACCCGTGCGGGGTTCATCAAGGCGCTGCGCGCCGTCCCCGACTACGACGCCGGGGGCCTCGTCGCACCCGTCGACCTGCGCGACAACGCCGGCAAGCCGATCGCCTGCCATGCCTTCGTCCAGGTCGGCCCTTCGGGCACCACGTTCGACGTCATCCAGGAAGAGCTCTGCGCCGAGGGCTCCAACGGCTGACCCGGCCCGGGGTCACTTCGCCGCGGCCTGGTAGGCGGCGACGACGTCGTTCGCGGACTTGTGGAGATGACGGATGAGAATCTCCTGGTCGTTAAGGGGGAAATTCCGGACCGCGCGGGACTCGAGCATGGTCTGCGTCGCCTCGAGGGTGTTGCAGTCCTGCAGCGCGAACTCCTTGAAGGTGACCGCGGCCAGTTCGTGCCGCAGGCGCTCCGCCGCGTTCTTCGGCGGGACGAAGTACAGCGTTCCCTCGAAGATGTGCTGGTTGTACGCGGTCGGCCAGTAGTGGTAGGTGAGATACCAGCCCGGCGCCCAGATCAGGATCATGAAGTTCGGGAAGAACACGTACGAGTCGTTGCCCCACGCCCGGTGGCCCGACGGGTTGACGCCCTCGGGCAGCGGGTCGAGCCCCGTGATGTCGGGACGGTCCCACGGCCCGAAGTTCCCGCTGCGCAGAACCTGTTCGATCGGCTTCACCATGGAGAGGTCCTTGGGCGGTGACATGCCGCCCCACGCGGACTGCATCGAGTGCCGGCCGTCGAGGTCGTAGTGCAGCCCCTCGTAGCCGTAGCCGATGAGCTTGCGGGACTCGTCGCCGACGTACTGCTTCGCGTGCAGGACGGGCGCGTGGTAGAACTCCGCGAACGCGTCGATGTAGAGCTTCCAGTTGCTCTTGACGTGCGCCCGGTACCGGTAGACCTCGGTCATCTGGTCGAACGGGTAACCCTCCATGCCCTTCGCGAACCGCCCGAGGTACTCGCGCACCGGGGTGGTGTCCTCGTTGTCGAGGTTGACGAAGACGAAGCCCTCCCAGACCTCGCAGCGCACCGCCGCGAGACCGAGCTTCGACTTGTCGAGGTCGAAGAACTCCGTCTCCTGCTGGACGAAGGTGCACGCGCCGTCGAGCCCGTAGCGCCAGGCGTGGTACTTGCACTGGAACTGGCGCGCGGTGCCCTCGACCTCCTCGTGCGGGAAGTCGTTCCACACCAGCTTGTTGCCGCGGTGACGGCAGACGTTGTGGAAGGCGCGGATCTGGTCCTCGTTGTCGCGGACGACGATGATCGAGGCTCGGGCGGCGTGGATCTCCCTGGTGAAGTAGCTCCCCCGCTTCGGGACCTGCTCCACGCGGCCGACGCTGAGCCAGCTCCGCTCGAAGATCGCCCTGCGTTCCAGCTCGTAGTGCTCCGGTGAGATCGAGTCCTCGAACGAGACGAAATCGGTTCCGAGGTCGGGGAAGTGCTCTGTCCAGCTGCCTTCGACGGGCTTGGTGAAGTGCGCCATCAGAGTGCCTCCAAGGTACCGCGCCGACATGGGACGACGAGGCAGAACGCTACGATGCCGTATGGTTTCGGTCAACCGCCGGCAGGGACGCCTCTGGCCGGTGGCCTCCAGTCCGCCCAGGCGAGGGCCATCACCAGAGTGAACGGTCCGGCTGCTTACCGGCAGTTGTCTGCTCGGTCGTCCGCGCGGCGGCGCGGGCACCCGCCAGTAACCGAACGGATCTGTCTGGTTTCTGGGCGCGCCGGCTGATCTCATCGCCCGTCGGCTCCGGCCGGTCTCTCCCTACCGGGACCCGCGGGGACGGCCGTCCCCGCGCCGCTCCTCAGCCGCTACGCAGTTCCATGTCCCGGGCCGCCGGCCGGACGGTCCAACGCGCCGGGTCGGCGATCACCGCCGCCAGCTCGGCGAAGGCCGCGCCGGTGGCACCGGGGGCGGCGCCGGGCTCGGCCGCGACGATCGCCGGCGCGGCCCAGCGGGCCGACAGCACGCGGGCCCGCATGGCCGGGTCGAGGTCCGCGCGCAGCAGGCCGGCGATCTGACCGAGGTAGCCCCCGAGAACGACGGTGGGAACGTCGAACATGTTGATGACGCTGGCCAGCGCGATCCCGAGGGCCCACGCGGCCACGGCCACGGCCTGGCACGCCTGCTGATCGCCGGCCGCCACCCGCTCGCGCAGCAGCTCGGGCGACACGGTGTCGGCCAGTCCGGCGGCGGCGAGCAGCGTGTGCCGTCCGGCATAGCGCTCCAGGCAGCCGGTCGACCCGCACGGGCAGCTCGGGCCGTTGGGGTCGACGCACACATGCCCGACCTCACCCGCCCAGCCGTGGCGGCCGGTGATGACCGCACCGTCCCGGACCACGGCGCCGCCGATGCCGATCCCGCCCGAGAGGTAGACGAAGTCCGGCAGTGGGCCCGCGCGGCCCGGCGCGCTCTCGGCGACCGCCCACGCGGCCAGGTCGGCCTCGTTTCCGATCGTCAACGGCAGCTCGGCGAGCGTTCCGGCGCCCAGCACGTCGACCGGTCGCAGGTCCGACCAGCCGAGGGTCGGTGCCCGCAGCAGCCGCCCCTCCCCCACGGCGACGATGCCGGGCAGGGCGAGCCGGGCTCCGACGAGGCGGGATCCGGCGGGCAGCCGGGACAGGACGTCGCCGCTCGCGGCGTCGAGGCGACGCAGCACCACCTCCGGCGGGCTCGCGACGAGATCTCCACTCGCGACCCACTCGGCGAGGACCTGGCCGCGCAGGTTGATCACCCTGGCCGCCAGGAATCCGGCGTCGATCTGAAGCCCCAGCGCCGCGATCCGCGAGCCCGGGGCCAGCGGCGTCCCTGGCCGGCCGCGACGGGGCGCGGGCCGGTCCAGCTCGTCCGGGCCCAGCTCGTCCACGACACCGCCGGCGACGAGCTCGTCGACGAGGCGGGACGCGGTGGCCCGGGTCATCGAGGTCGCCCCGGCGACGTCCGCCCGCGAAAGGTACGCCGGCGCCGCGGCGGCGACGGTGCGGGCTACCAGGGCGAGGTTGCTCTCACGCAGGGTTGCCTGCCGGGCGCCGTTTGTCGGTCGAGGTCCGGACAGTTCCAGGGGCACCCGTTGACGCTACCGCTACCCAGGATTATGTTTTATCAAAATACTAAAGATGCGGTTTCGGAGCAGCACGGATCGGAGCAGTCATGCCACGACAGCCCACCCCCGAGGACAAGTTCTCCTTCGGCCTGTGGACCGTCGGCTGGACTGGCACCGACCCCTTCGGCCTGCCGACCCGGACGGCCCTCGACCCGTGGGAGTACGCCGACCGGCTGGCCGAGATCGGTGCCTGGGGCATCACCCTGCACGACAACGACCTCTTCCCCTTCGACGCCGACGACGACGCGCGGGCGTCCCGCCGGCTGAAGGAGGCCACGGACGCCTCCGGCCTGGTCATCGAGATGGTGACCACGAACACCTTCACCCATCCCGTCTTCAAGGACGGCGGCCTGACCTCGAACGACCGCGGCGTGCGCCGGTTCGGCCTGCGCAAGGTGCTGCGCGCGGTCGACCTCGCGGCCCAGCTCGGCGCGACCACGTTCGTCATGTGGGGCGGCCGGGAGGGCAGCGAGTACGACGGGTCGAAGGACGTCTTCGCCGCGCTGGAGCGCTACCGGGAGGGCCTGGACACCGTCGCCGGCTACATCAAAAGCCAGGGCTACGACCTGCGAATCGCGCTCGAACCCAAGCCGAACGAGCCACGCGGCGACATCTTCCTGCCCACCGTCGGGCACGCGCTGGCGCTGATCGCCGAGCTGGAGCACGGCGACCTCGTCGGACTCAACCCGGAGACCGGGCACGAGCAGATGGCCAACCTCAACTACACCCACGCGCTCGGCCAGGCGCTGTGGAGCGGGAAGCTCTTCCACATCGACCTCAACGGGCAGCGGGGCCTGAAGTACGACCAGGACCTGGTCTTCGGGCACGGCGATCTCGTCTCGGCGTTCTTCACCGTCGACCTGCTCGAGAACGGCTTCCCGGGCTACCCGGACGGCCCCCGGTACACCGGTCCCCGCCACTTCGACTACAAGCCGTCGCGGACGGAGGGCATGGCCGGGGTCTGGGAGTCGGCGCGGGCGTGCATGTCGACCTACCTGCTGCTCGCCGAGAAGGCGGCGGCATTCCGCGCCGACCCCGTCGTCCAGGAGGCGATGGCCTACGCCGGGGTGTTCGAGCTGGCCGAGCCCACCCTCGCCCCCGGCGAGACCGCGGCCGACCTCCTCGCCTCGGACGACGGCTTCGACCCGGCCAAGGCGGCCGAGCGGGACTTCGGTTTCGTGCGGCTCCAGCAACTGGCGATCGAGCACCTCGTCGGCTCGCCCGCCCCGGGCGCGGCAGCCGCCCGTTCGGCCGGCTGAGCCGGCCCGCCGTCATGGCGCTCGTCGCGGGGATCGACTCGTCCACCCAGTCGTGCAAGGTGGTCATCCGGGACGCCGACTCCGGCGCTCTCGTCCGCCAGGGAACCGCGCCCCATCCCCCCGGGACGGAGATCGACCCCGAACACTGGTGGACGGCCCTGCTCACCGCGGTCGAACAGGCCGGCGGCCTCGGCGACGTCGAAGCCGTCTCGGTCGCCGCCCAGCAGCACGGGATGATCGCGCTCGACCGCGACGGGCGGGTCATCCGGCCCGCGCTGCTGTGGAACGACACCCGGTCCGCCCAGGCGGCGGACGACCTCGTCGCCGAGCTCGGCGACGGCGAGGCCGTGCAGGGAGCCAAGCTGGGTGCTGAGCACGGCGGCGGGCGGGGAGCCGAGCGGTGGGCAGCCGCGGTCGGCCTGGTCCCGGTCGCCTCGTTCACCGTCACCAAGCTGCGCTGGCTCGCCGACCACGAGCCCGACGCCGCGGCCCGGATCGCCGCGGTCGCGCTGCCCCACGACTGGCTGACCTGGCGCCTCTCCGGCGCCCAGTCGTTGGACACCCTGCGGACCGACCGCTCCGACGCCTCCGGCACCGGCTACTTCGACGCCGTCAGCGGTGCCTACCGGCGAGACCTGCTGGCCCTGGCGCTGCGCCGCACGCCCGGCGACGTCGAACGGATCGTGCTCCCGACCGTCGCCGGTCCCGAGGAGATCGCGGGACGGGGCGACACCTCCGCCGGCTGGGGCCACCTGCTGCTGGGGCCGGGATGCGGCGACAACGCCGGGGCGGCGCTCGGGTTGGACCTGCGGCCGGGCGAGGCTCTGATGTCTCTGGGAACCTCCGGCGTCGTCGCCGCGGTCGCCACCGCCGCCACCCGGGACGCCACCGGCGCGGTGGCCGGCTTCGCCGACGCGACCGGTCACCACCTGCCGCTCGCCTGCACCCTCAATGCCAGCCGCGTCCTCGACGCGACGGGAACCCTGCTCGGCGTCGGCCACGACGAGCTCAGCCGGCTCGCCCTGAGCGTTCCGCCGGGAGCCGCGGGCCTGGTGCTCGTGCCCTACCTCGAGGGCGAGCGCACCCCGAACCTGCCCACCGCCACCGGCTCCCTGCACGGCCTCACGCCGGCGTCGATGACCCCGGCCAACCTCGCCCGCGCCGCCGTGGAGGGCGTGCTCTGCCTCATGGCGGGCTGCCTCGACGCCCTGCGCGACCAGGGTGTACGCATCGACCGGGTGTTCCTTGTCGGCGGCGGCGCCCGGTCACGCGCCGTCCAGGAGATCGCGCCCGCGATCCTCGGGGTGCCCGTCGCCGTGCCCGCGCCCGGCGAGTACGTCGCCGACGGTGCCGCCCGGCAGGCCGCGACGGTCCTGGCCCGCTCGGGCGGCGCCGCACCGCCGTCCTGGCACCGCCCCGACGCCGTCACCCGCACGGCCGAGCCGCTCCCCTCCGTCCTCGACCGGTACCGGGAGGTGGCGGCGACCGTCGCCGCCACGGTCGAGAGCCGGCGCGGCTAGCCGACGTGGGTTGCCGACGTCCGGCTCGCCACTTGCGCGCACTAGTAACTCTGCATTAGGCTCCTACACGTTCCGCGGTGGGTGCACAGGCCAGGGTTCAGTCCCGCAGACATGCCGATTGTCGAGCCGTGTCACCGAGCCGCGCCGATCAGTGGTGGACGCGGATTCCGAGTTGCCGCCGGCCGTTTCCTGACGACGTTGAGTCTCGAGCATCTTCGGCGTGTCCCGGCTTTTCCGCGGCACGAATCGACCCGAACACAGAAGATCAGCAAGATGCTCGCCGGCGGCACACTCCGACGGGAGAATCGTCATGCCCATCGCCCTGGATCGCCGTACACGTCGCGATGCCGACCTGCGCCACGTCGACATCGAGGATTTTCTCGCGCGGGAATTCCCGGGACTCGTCTCGCGCCATGGCCCTCTCGTCGCGCGGGGGATCGCCTTTTTACAGGCACCACCACTCTCCATCGAGATCGGCGCGTCCTCCTGGTCGTTCTCGAGCGACGGCACGACCCTGACCGCCTCCCGCGGCACCGTCGAGGGCGCGCTTGTCGTGACGCTCAGCGAGGCAGAGTTCTCCGACTGGGCGCAGAACCAGCGATCGTTCAACGCGATGCTGATCGCGCGCGAGCTGCGCTACCGCGACGGGTCCGAGGCGGACGTCTCCGCGTGGGACTCGCTCTGGCTGACGCTGCTGGAGGGCTGGCCGGTCGTGGACGACACGATCGAGTTCGTCGATCGTCACGGGACCCCGATCGACCTCGGGCGCGTCTTCACCCCGGCCGACGATCCGGCGGACGTCGCGCATTTCCTGCGCGAGGCCGGTTACCTTCACCTGCGCGGCTGGCTGGACCCGGCGGACATGACCGAGGTCTCCTCCGACATCGACCGGGCGCTCCCCCACTACCGTGAGGGTGACGGTCGTTCCTGGTGGGCGACCCTGGAGGACGGCAGCCGCCGCTGTGTGCGGCTCCAGGAGTTCATCGCTCACTCCCCCGCGACCTCGGCGATCCTGCGGGGCGAACGCTGGGAGCATTTACGCGGTGTTCTGGCCGGCGGCGACCTGCTCGAACGGCGTCCGGTGGACGGTCGCGGCCTGGAAGCGCTCATCAAGCCGATCGGTGTCACGGTCGGCGCGTCGGACGTGAGCTTTCACCGCGACTGCCACTTCGGCCGCCACGCCTACAACTGCTCGAACATGGTCGTCGGGATCGCGGTCACCGGCAGCGGCGAGACCAACGGCCAGCTCCGCGTCATCGCCGGGTCCCACCGTGTTCTGATGCCGGTGGAAATCGCCAAATCGCGACCGTACCTGCCCGTCGTCGCCGTGCCGACCGAGCCGGGCGACATCACGGTGCACCTGACCTGCACCCTCCACGAGTCGACTCCGCCCCTCGTCGAGGAACGGCGCGTCCTCTACACCGGGTTCTCCCTCGCTCCGCGCGCGGACGACGCCAACGGCGAGAACAACAGCAACAGCGGCGGCCACGCCCTGGCGGCGCTGCGCGAGCGGATCTCCCAGATCCTCCTCGACGAGGCGACCCGAACGTGATGGTGGGCAACGGGCGTCCTCATGACGCGTAAGTCTCCGGGGAGGAGAGCGCACGCCCTGCGCACGTTGTTCAGTCACGCCGGCGACGGCGGGCGGCTGCTCGTCGGCGGCTACGCGCTCATCCTCGTCGACGCGGTCGCGCAGAGTCTCACGCCCGCGGTGTTCCGGGTCGTGCTCGACCGCATCCAGCAGGACCCGCGACGGTTCCTTCACGACGGCTGGCAGGGACCCGCGACTGCCGCGGTCGTCGTCTCCGCGACCTTCCTCGTGGCGGCCTACTTCGCCCACACCTGGTGCAGGCGTGGTGCGACGCGATGGGCGAACAACCTGCGGCGGGCCCTGTACGAGCACGTCCAGCGGCTGTCGATGGACTTCTTCCACCGTTCGCGGGTCGGCGACGTCGCCGCCGCGATCAACCAGGACATCGAGCGCCTCGAAGTGACGGTCTGGCAGGGCCTCACGGTGTGGTGGGCGCTGGCAGTCCTGGTCATCTCGGTGGGCCTCATCGCCTGGGTCGACGCCTGGATGACCCTGCTGGCGCTCGGCCTGCTCGCGGTGGCCGTCGGGTGGACGCTGCTGGTGCTCCCGCGGCTCCGCCGCCACAGCCGCGACATCCGCGACGAGCTCGGCCGCACCTCCGGGACGCTCGCGGAGATGCTCGGCGTGAACACGCTCCTCAAGGCGTTCAACGCGGAGGACGACGCCCTGCGCCAGGTGCGGGGCGGTACCGACCGGGTGCGGGCCGGGTCCGAGGCCCTGGCGCGGCTACAGCACCGCTACGCCGACCCGCTCGGCTTCCACCTCTCGTTCGTCGCGCCGTTCCTGCTCCTGTTCGTCGGCGCGTGGCGGGCCGCGTCGGGGACGCTCTCCCTCGGCGACGTCGTCGCCGTCTGGGGCTTCTGGCTGCGCGGGTCGAGCTCGTTGACCGTCGTCATGACCAGCCTCCCCGAGGTGCTGGCTGGCCTGGCCGCCGGCGAGCGGGCCGCGAAGCTGTTCGAGGAGCGACCCGCGGTCAGCGATCTCCCTCGGGCCCCGGCGCTGGCCGTCGCCCGGGGCGGCATCACCTTCGAGCGGGTCTCGTTCGCCTACCCCGGACGGCAGTCGCACCTGGTCCTCGACGGGTTCGACCTGACGATCGCCCCGGGGCGCAGCGTCGCGCTCATCGGCTCGTCCGGCGCCGGCAAGTCCACGGTCGCCCAGCTGCTGCTCCGGCTGTTCGACCCCGCCGAGGGCCGCGTGGCCATCGACGGCCAGGACCTCCGCGAGGTCACCCAGGCCTCGGTGCGTGCCGCGGTGGGTGTGGTCTTCCAGGAGTCGGTGCTGATCAGCGGCTCGCTGGCGCGCAACCTGCGACTCGCCCAGCCGACCGCCACCGACCAGGACATCGAGGCGGCGCTCGAGGCGGCCAACGCCTGGGAGTTCGTGCGCACCTGGGAGAACGGCATCCACACGGAGCTCGGCGAGCGCGGCGTCATGCTCTCCGGCGGGCAGCGCCAACGTCTCGCCATCGCCCGGGTGATGCTGAAGGACCCCCCCATCGTCGTGCTCGACGAGGCGACCAGCGCGCTCGACGCCGGCAGCGAACGCGCCGTGCTCGACGCCCTGGACCGGCTGCTGTCCGGGCGGACGTCACTGATCATCGCCCACCGGATCGCCACCGTCCGCCACTGCGACCAGATCGTCGTGATGGAACGCGGCCGGGTCGCCGACGCCGGCACACACGCCTCGCTGCTCCAGTCCTCGACGACCTACCGCTTGTACTGCCACGAACAGTCGGTGGCCTGAGTAGGAGGATCCGCTGACAGCCGGTCCGTCGCGATGCCTATCTGGTCCGGAGACCGGAGACCGCGTCAGGGAACGTCGATGTGGCCTTGGTCCAGGTCCGCGATACTGGCCGCGCCCAGGAGGGCCAAGGTGCGGTGGACGTCGGCGGCGAACCAGGCGAGCAGCCGGTCGATCCCCCGCTCCCCGCCGGCGCCGAGCGCGTAGAGGTAGGCACGGCCGGCCATGGCCGCTGTCGCGCCGGCCGCGACCGCCTTGACGATGTCGCTGCCGCGCCGGACCCCGCCGTCGCAGATGATCTCGCTGCGGCCGCCGACCGCGTCGGCGGCCGGGGCGACGAGCGGCAGCGTGGCCGGTGCCCCGTCCAGCTGCCGGCCGCCGTGGTTCGACAGCACGATCGCGTCGACGCCCGCCTCGGCCGCGAGCTTCGCGTCCGCGACCGTCTGGATGCCCTTGACGACGATGCGGCCGTCCCAGACCGAGCGCAGCCAGGTCAGGTCCGCCCAGGAGAGGCCGGGGTCGAACTGGGTGTTGATGTAGTCGGACAGCGTCACCGGTGACGCCCCGTCACCCACGTCTCGGCCCGCGACGTTGCTGAACCGGATCGGTTCGCTGCGGACGAACTGCCAGGTCCAGCCGGGATGCAGCAGGCCGTCGAGGATCGTGCCCGGACCGATGGTGGGCGGCAGGGAGAAGCCCCTGCGGACGTCGCGCTCGCGGCGGCCGAAGACGGCGGTGTCGACGGTGAGCACGATCGCCTCGTACCGGGCCGCGGCGGCGCGCTCGATCATCTCCTTGACCAGGCCGCGGTCGCGCCAGGCGTAGACCTGGAACCACAGCCGCCCGTCGCTGACCGCGCGGACCTCCTCGATCGAACGCGTGCTCAGGGTGGACAGCGTGTAGGGAAGTCCGGCGCGGGCGGCGGCGCGGGCCACCGCCAGCTCCCCCCGCGGATCGGCGATGCGGGTGAAGCCCGTGGGCGCGAGCACGAGCGGGTACGCCGCCGGCGCGCCGAGGATCTCCGTGCCGATCGAGACCTCGGGCAGGCCACGCAGCACCCGCGGGCGGAAGGTCACAGCGGCGTAGGCCCGCTCGTTCGCGGCGAGGGTGCGTTCGTCCTCCGCGGCACCGTCGATGTAGTCGAAGACTCCGCCGGGCAGCCGTCGCCGTGCCATCCGCCGCAGGTCGTGCACCGAGGCCGCCCGGGCCAGCCGCCGCTCGGTCCGGTTGGTCTCGACGGGGCCGAACCGCATGACGGAACGCAGTGTCGCCAGGGGCCTCATGACGGCTCGTACCTCCGGAGGGTCGATGCGCGCGCGAGCTGCTCGCGCAGGTCTTCCAGGGTGGCCGGCGCGGCGCCGTGGGCCCGAGCCTGGACGAGGACGTTGCCGAGCGCGGTCGCCTCGACCGGCCCGGCGACGACCGGCACCCCCGCCGCGTCCGCGGTGAGTCGGCACAGTAACTCGCCGCGGGAGCCGCCACCGACGAGATGGATGACCTCGACCTGTCGCCCGGTCAGGTCCGCGGCCCGCCGCAGGGTGCGCGCGTAGGCGAGGGCGAGGGAGTCGACGACGCAGCGCGCGAGCGCGGCCGGCGTCCGCGGCACCGGCGTCCGGCGCACCCGGCCGTCGCCGTCGCGCGCGGCCGCCGCGATCCGGGCCGGCATGTTTCCCGGCGCGATGAGCGCGGGGTCGTCGACGTCGATCACCGGGCCGCCGGATGGCAGCTCCGCGGCGGCGGCGAGGAGATCCTCGAGGTCGGGGTTGTTCCACTCCCGCAGGCATTCCTGGAGCAGCCACAGCCCGCCGACGTTGCGCAGGAACCGTACCCGGCCGTCGACGCCGATCTCGTTGGTGAAGTTCGCCGCGCGGGCGTCCGGGGTGAGCACCGGCGCCGGCAGCTCCAGGCCCACCAGCGACCAGGTTCCGCACGAGACGTAGCCGAAGCTGTCGGTCGTCGCCGGGACCCCGACGACGGCGGAGGCGGTGTCGTGCGAGCCCACCGTCGTCACCGGGACCGGCGGGCCGAGTGCGTGCGTGACGCCGCGGACGGTACCGGGCTCCTCGAGGTCCGGCAGGAGCCGGCGCGGGATGTCGAGCCGCCGCAGCAGCTCCTCGGACCACTGGCACGTCCGGACGTCGAGCAGGCCGGTCGTCGAGGCGTTCGTGAGCTCGGTGCGCAGCCGCCCAGTCAGCCGGTAGGCCAGCAGGTCGGGCACCAGGACGACGTGCGCGGCCCGGTCCCACAGAGGACCGCGCCGCTGCGCGGCGAGTTGGTACAGCGTGGTGAACGGCAGGAACTGCAGCCCGTTGACGGCGAACAGCTCCTCGGGTGGCACCGTGGCGTGCACGTCGTCGACGACCTGCGCCGCGCCGCCGTCACGGTAGGCGACGGGGGGCGCGAGCAGCTCACCGGCGGCGTCGAGCAGCCCGAAGTCGACCGCCCAGGTATCGATGCCGATCGACTCCAGCTCGGGGCAGGCCCGGGCCAGCCGGCGCAGCCCGCGGAGCATCTCGCGGTGCAGGTGGTCGAGGTCCCAGCGCAGCGATCCCGCGGCCTCGACGAGCGGGTTGGCGAACCGGTGGACCGGCCGCAGGGACACCGAGCCACCCTCGACCAGCCCGGCCATCACCCGGCCGCCGGACGCCCCGATGTCGACGGCGGCGAAAACCCGGGCGGCCATCGTCAGCGCAGGAAGGCGGCCGCGACGCCGGCGTCGACGGGGACGAGCAGGCCGGTCGTGTGGCTGAGCTCGCCCGAGCACACGGCCGCGACCGCGTTGGCCACGTGCTCGGGCAGTACCTCCCGGCCGAGCAGGGTCCGCCGGGCGTAGAAGGCGCCGAGCTCCTCCTCGGGAATGCCGTAGACCGCCGCGCGCTGGGCTCCCCAGCCGCCGGCGAAGATGCCGCTGCCGCGCACGACGCCGTCCGGGTTGACGCCGTTGACCCGGATCCCGTGGCCGCCGAGCTCGGCGGCCAGCAGCCTGACCTGGTGCGCCTGGTCGGCCTTCGCGGCGCCGTAGGCGACGTTGTTCGGCCCGGCGAACAGCGCGTTCTTGGACACGATGTAGACGATGTCGCCGCCGAGCCGTTGCGCGATCATGGCTCGCGTCGCGGCCCGCGCGACGAGGAAGCTCCCCTTCGCCATGACGTCGTGCTGCAGGTCCCAGTCCCGTTCGGTGGTCTCGAGCAGCGGCTTCGAGATGGACAGGCCCGCGTTGTTGACGACCAGGTCGATCCCGCCGAAGGCGAGAAGCGTCGCCGCGACGGCGGCCTCGACCTCGTCCGCCTTCGTCACGTCGGCACCTACGCCGACCGCGACGTCGGCGCCGCCGAGATCGACTGCCGCCGACACGGCCCTGTCCGGATCGAGGTCGGCGACGACCACGCAGGCGCCGTCGGCGGCGAGCCGCGCCGCGGTGGCCCGGCCGATGCCGCTGGCCGCGCCGGTGACCAGCGCGACCCGGCCCGCGTGCCGCTTCGGCTGGGGCAGGCGGCGCAGCTTCGCCTCCTCCAGCGCCCAGTACTCGATCCGGAACTTCTCGCTCTCCGGGATCGGCGCGTAGGACGAGACCGCCTCGGCGCCGCGCATCACGTTGATCGCGTTGACGCAGAACTCGCCAGCGACCCGCGCCGTCTGCTTGTCCCTGCCGTAGGAGAACATGCCCACGCCCGGCACGAGGATGATCGCCGGGTCGGCGCCGCGCATCGGCGGCGAGTCGACGGTCGCGTGCCGCTCGTAGTACGCGCGGTAGTCGTCGCGGTAGGCCTCGTGCAGCTCCGCGAGCCGCTGGACGCACTCCTCGGGTGAGGCCGAGGCCGGCAGATCGAGCACCAGCGGGCGGACCTTCGTGCGCAGGAAGTGATCGGGGCAGGACGTCCCGAGCCGGGCCAGCGCGAACAGCTTCTCACTCGCCAGGAACTCCAGGACGACGTCGCTGTCGGTGAAGTGGCCGACCATGCGGTGGTCGCGGGACGCGACCGCGCGCAGGTGGGGCGCGAGCGCGGCCGCCCTGGCGCGCCGTTGCGCGGCCGGCAGCGCGCGCCGGCCGTCGACCTCGGCACCGAAGGGCCGCGGCCGTCCGTGCCGTTCGATGTGGAGTCGCGCCCGCTCGATGATCCAGGTGGAGTTGCGCTCGGACTCCTCGCTGGTGTCGCCCCACGCGGTGATGCCGTGCCCGCCGAGGATGCAGCCGACGGCGCCGGGGTTGTCCCGCCGCACGGCCGCGATGTCGAGGCCGAGCTGGAAGCCCGGCCGCCGCCACGGCACCCACACGACCTTCGTGCCGAAGACGTCCTTCGTGAGCCGTTCGCCGTCGGCGGCGGTCGCGAGGGCGATGCCGCTGTCCGGGTGCAGGTGGTCGACGTGCGGCGCCTCGACGAGACCGTGCATGGCGGTGTCGATCGAAGGCGCGGCACCGCCCCGGCCGTGCAGGCAGAAGTCGAAGGCGGCGACCATCTCGTCCTCGCGGTCCTCGCCCGGGTAGACGTCCACCAGCGCGCGCAGCCGGTCCAGCCGGAGCACGGCGAGACCGGGCTCGGTCAGCGTGCCGAGGTCGCCACCCGACCCCTTGACCCACAGCAGCTCGACGTCGCGGCCCGTGACCGGATCGATCTCGACGCCCTTGGCGGAGGTGTTCCCGCCCGCGTAGTTGGTGTTGCGCGGGTCGGCACCGAGCCGGTTCGACCGGGCGAGAAGCTCGGCGACGGTCCGGTTCCCGCTCACGCGCCCCACCCGGCCTGGGTGCCACCGACCCGCTCGGCCGCGACGCGCTCGGCGTAACCGCTGGCCCGGAAGGCCGCTGTGGGGTCGGCGGGCAGCCCGCGCGACTCACGCCAGGCGGCGAGGTCGGCGCGCACGTCGGTGTAGAAGGCGTCCATGAGGACGGCGTTCGCGGCCAGCACGTCCCCGGCGCGCTCCGCCTCGGCGAGCGCGGCCCGGTCGACGAGCAGCGCGCGGGCCGTCATCTCCTGCACGTTGAGCACGGACCGGATCTGGCCCGGGATCTTCGCCTCGATGTTGTGGCACTGGTCGAGCATGAAGGTCACCTCGCTGCCCTCGTCGTAGCCACCGCCCCGGACGACCTCGGTCATGATCCGGAACAGCTGGAAGGGGTCGGCGGCACCGACGATCAGGTCGTCGTCGGCGTAGAAGCGGGAGTTGAAGTCGAACGCCCCCAGCCGCCCCAGCCGGAGCAGCTGCATCACGATGAACTCGATGTTGGTGTTCGGGGCGTGGTGGCCGGTGTCCAGGCACACCACGGCGCGCTCGCCGAGCGCGAGGCAGTGGACGTAGGCGGTGCCCCAGTCGGGGACGTCGGTCGCGTAGAAGGCCGGCTCGAACAGCTTGTACTCGAGCACGAGCCGCTGGTGCCCCGCCAGCCGGGCGTAGATCTGGCCCAGCGCGTCGGCGAGCCGATCCTGCCGGTCGCGCAGGTCGGCCTGGCCGGGGTAGTTCAGCCCGTCGGGCAGCCAGATCTTCAGGTCGCGGCTGCCCGTGGCGTCCATGATGTCGACGCAGTCGAGGGCGTGCCGGATCGCCTTCGCCCGGACGCGCTCGTCGACGTGGCAGAGGCTGCCGAGCATGTAGTCGTCGTCCTGGAACGTGTTCGTGTTGATCGTGCCGAGCCGGACGCCGTTGTCCCGCGCGTGTTCGCCCAGCTTGCCGAAGTCGTCGACGAGGTCCCAGGGGATGTGCAACGCGACCGACGGCGCGAGCCCGGTCAGCCGGTGCACCTGTGCGGCGTCGGTGACCTTCTCGAACGGATCACGCGGGATCCCGCGCTGCGGGAACACCTTGAACCTGGTCCCGGAGTTCCCGAACGCCCACGAGGGCAGCTCGATCTCCTGCCGAGCAAGATCCTCTGTCGCCTGGCTGAATGCCCGCATCATCGCCAGCCCTTCCGGTCGCCAGCACTTCCGACCACTGTGAGATCTTGTAAATTGTCACACAATCTCGCACGGCCGGCAATCGTGAAGCGAGGATCGAGACGGGAAGGCACTCAGGGACACAACGGCAGGCGCGGTGGCGTCACCGGAGCCGCGTCACCGGACCCGCGTCACCCGTCGGTAGGGCGCCAGCCGGTCGTCCTGCGGGTCGAGTTCGGTCACCAGCCAGTCGACGCGGTCCCAGTCGAGCCAGCGCGCGACGGCCCGCGTGCCGAGCTTCGAGGAGTCGACGGCCAGGACGATCTGCTCGGCACCCGCGGCCAGCGCGCGCTTGACGTCGGCCTCCTCCGGGGTCTCCTCCAGCGGGCCCGCCCGCTCGTCGAGGGCCGCCGCCGAGGCGAACAGCCGCCGCACGGTGATGTCCGCCGCCGCCCGGCTCGCCAGCGGGCCGACCAGGCTGCCGGTCCGCGGATCGAGCCGTCCGCCGGTCAGCAGCACCGAGATACCCGGCCTGTCCCGCAGCACGCCGAACGTGTCGGGCCCGTTCGTGACGACGAGCAGATCGTCCGCGCTGGTCAGAGCGCCGGCGAGCCGCATGACCGTCGAGGACGCGTCGAACGCGACCGCGCCCCCGTCCGGGACGAGCTCGGCGAGCTTCGCCGCGATGCGCGACTTCGCCGCCGCCATCCGGTCCCGGCGCTGGGCGAAGCTGCGCGGGCCGACGGAGCGCGCCCCGCCGCGCACCCGGCGGGCCACCCCGCGTTCCTCCAGCTGGAACAGGTCCCGCCGGATCGTCATCTCGCTGACGTTGAGCGCCGCCGCCGCCGCGGTGATGGTGACCGCTCCCTGATCCCTGAGCTGGTCACTCAGCCAGGTCAGGCGGTCCTCGCCGGGAACGTTCCGCTGGGGCAGTGACACAGGCACCTCGCCGGGCGCGGCGTTACGTGTGAGAACGGTGTGCGAAGCAACGTCAGACTAACAGCCCGTTGCACGGAGATTGATCAGCTGCGATGTGCCGTGCCCTGATCGAGTGTTCCGCGGGACACCAGAACGGAAGCGAGTCACGCGGATCTAGCCCGTGAACGGTTGCACCGGCTGGCCGCGAACTCCCGGGGCGAGGGCGAACACAGCACCCGCCGCCGGATACCGGGTGAGATCGGTGCCGACCTGGGAGGTGGTGATGTAGAGCGTGTCGAGGCGGTCGCCGCCGAAGGTGCACGCCGTCACCCGGGGCACGGGCAGCGGGACGATCCCGTCGAGCCGGCCGGTGGGTGAGTAGCGGTGGACCGCGCCGCCGCCCCACAGCGCCACCCACAGGTAGCCGTCGGCGTCGACGGTGAGCCCGTCAGGCGCACCCGCCTCCTCGGGGACGGTGACCAGCGTCCACCGGTCGCGGAGCCCCCGTTCCGAGTCGTAGTCGAAGACGTCCACCCGTGATGTCGCGGAGTCCACGTAGTAGGCCCGCGCGCCGTCGGGGCTCCAGGCCAGCCCGTTGGAGACGGTGACGCCGGTCAGCACGACGCTGACGGTGCCGTCGGGTGCGAGCCGGTAGAGCGAGCCCGCGCCGGCCGTCTCGGCGTAGGCCATGGATCCACAGTAGAAACGGCCGTCCGGGTCACAGCCGCCGTCGTTCATCCGGACCCCGGCGTCGGCGTCCCACAGGTCCCCGAGGTACCGGCGGACTCCGCCGGTGAGGCCGGAGAAGTCTTCGGGGCCGGCGGGGCCGATGAGCGCGAAGCCGCGTTCCAGTGCGAGCACCGTCCCACCCGCGGCTCGTGGTCGCAGCGCCGCGGCCACGGCGCCGACATGGTCGCGGCGGACGGCGCCGCTCGTGGTGTCGACGGCGAGGACGTCACCGGCCAGCAGGTCGACGCAGCGCAGGCCGCCCCAGTCGGGGCTCCAGACCGGGCCCTCGCCGTGGAAGGCCACCGGGTCGGTGATCTGCTCGGGGCGGTCGGTGGCCACCGGTCAGCCGCCGTGCCGGTTCTGGGGGATCCCCCAGGGATTGTCGTCACGCAGGGGCTCGGGCAGCAGGCGCTCGGGCAGCGACTGGTACGTGACGGGCCGCAGGAACCGGGAGATCGACGTCGTCCCGACCGAGGTGTGCAGGGACGTCGTCGCCGGGTACGGGCCGCCGTGGGTCATGGCCGGGCTGACCGACACGCCGGTCGGCCATCCGTTCCACAGCACCCGCCCGGCCCGTTCCCGCAGCTCGGCGAGCAGGTCCGCGGCGAGGACGCCGTCGGTGTCCTCGCCGTGCACGGTGGCGGTGAGCTGCCCGCCTAGGGCGCGGGCCACCGCGAGCAGGTCGGCCGGATCGTCGTAGGCGACGAGCAGCGACGTCGGGCCGAAGCACTCGACCGCCAGCGTGCCCGGGTCACGCAGCCAGTCGGCGACACCGGTGGCCAGCAGAGTCGGCGTCACGCCGGTCGTCGTCCCGGCGCCGGCGGCCAGCACCCGAACCGCGGGATGGCCCGTGAGCCCGCCGAGGGTGTCCCGGTAGCCGGCCGCGATCCGCTCCCCCAGCAGCGGGGTGGCCGGGCGCGCGGACACCAGCCGGACGAGGTCCGCCTCGGCTGATCCGGCCGGGGCGAACAGGAGGCCGGGCTTGGTGCAGAACTGGCCGGTGCCCAGCGTGTAGGACTCGACGTAGCCGGCCCAGATCTCCGGCCCGCGCCGGGCGGCGGCGGCCTCGGTCACGAAGACCGGGTTGACGCTGCCCATCTCGGCGTAGAACGGGATCGGCTCGTCGCGGGCGGCTGCGAGGTTGAAAAGGAGCCGGCCGGCGTGCTCCGAGCCGGTGAAGGCACCGGCCCGCACGCGCGGGTCGACGAGGGCGGCCCGTGCCGGCTCGTCACCTTCGATCAGGGCCAGCGTCCCCGCGGGCGCACCGGCGGCGGCCAGCGCGGCCGTGACGACGGCGGCGGTGAGACGGGACAGCTCCGGATGGCCGGGGTGGGCCTTGAGCAGCACCGGACAGCCCGCGGCGAGCGCGGCGGCGGTGTCCCCACCGGCGACGCTGAACGCGAAGGGAAAGTTCGAGGCGGCGAAGACGAGCACCGGCCCGACCGGGATCAGCATCCGGCGCAGGTCGGGACGCGGCCCGGTGGGCCAGGCCGGGTCGGGCGGGTCGATCGTCGCCTCGAGGTACCGGCCGTCGTCGAGGAGCCCGGCGAACAGGCGGAGCTGGAACGTTGTGCGGACCAGCTCGCCGCGCAGGCGCGGTTCGGGCAGCCGTGTCTCGCGCATCGCGACCGGGACCAGGGTCTCGGCCGCGGCGTCCAGGGCGTCGGCCACCGCGCGCAGCATCGACGCACGCGCGGCCGGCGCGAGCGCGCCGAACGGCCGGGCCGCCGCCGCGGCGGCGAGCAGCGCTTCGGTGTCGGTCGTGACGGTGTGCACGGCCATCCTTCCGTTGACGAGGCGGGGTGTCACGAGGCGGTGCCGCTGCGGGACGTGGGATGCAGCAGGATCTTCACGGCGGTGCCGGCGGCGTCGTCGAGGAGCCGGAACGCCTCGCCGACGTCGTCGAGGGGCAGCTCGTGCGTGACCAGCGCCGCCGGGTCGAGCTGGCCGGCGGCGAACGCGCGTACCGCGTGGGTCCAGGCCCGCGACGGCGCCCCGAACACGGTGTGCACGGTGAGCTGGGGAAGCACGAGGTCGAGGGCGCGCAGCGGGTGGTCGCCGTCCGCGGCGAGACCGGCGAGCACCACCCGCCCGCCACGGCGGGCGAGCCCGCAGGCCAGCGCCGCGCTGCCGGGCGCGCCGGCGGCCTCGACGACCACGTCGAACCGACGTGACCACCGGCCGCCGGCCGCCTCGTCCGGCGTCAGCAGCGTCGCGGCGCCGCACCGGGCGGCGAGCTCGGCGCGGCCCGGGCGGGGATCCACGGCGACCAACTCGGCCGGGCCGCCTGCCGCCAGCAGCTGTGTGGCCAGCAGGCCGAGCGTGCCCGCGCCGACCACGGCGACCCGCTCGCCGGGAACGGCACCGGCGCGCAGGCACATGGCCGCCGCGCAGGCTGCCGGTTCCAGGCCGGCGGCCGCGCGCAGGTCGGCGCCGGGCGGCAGGACGTGCAGGAGATGGCTCGGTACGACCAGGTGGTCGGACCACGCGCCGGGGCAGGTGAAGCCGGTCTCCTCGTAGGGGGCGGTGCACAGGTTGGTGTCGCCGCGCCGGCAGGCGGGGCAGACCCGGCAGGAGCGGAAGCCCTCGGCCACCACCGGCCGGCCCACGAGGCCCGCGTCCCCCGCCGGGCCGACCGCGGCCACCGTCCCGGACCACTCGTGCCCCGGGACGACCGGGTACCGCACGAATCCGGCGGGCCGGGTGCCGCGCAGCACCTCGCGGTCGGAACCGCAGATACCCGCCCGGGCCACCCGGACCAGCACCTCACCCGGCCCGGGAGCGACCGGTTCGGCCGGGCGGATCTCCAGCTGTCCCGGCGCGTCGATCCACACCGCGCGACCGGTCACGGTCAGCCGCGGCCGGGCGGGCGGGAGCCGCGCAGCTCCCAGCCGTCGGCGTAGAGGTCGAAGTGGGCGCCGCGGGACGGGTGGGCGGCCACGACGTCGACGTCCAGCTCGACGCCGAGCCCGGGTGCGGTCGGCAGGGCGAAGTAGCCGTCGACGACCGGCGGCAGGCCCGGGGCCGCGAGCTTGACCTCCTCGTCGGCGAAGTCGTTGAAGTGTTCCTGGATCATGAAGTTGGGGGTGCAGGCGGCCAGGTGCAGGTTGGCGGCGGTGAGAACCGCGCCGCCGACGTTGTGCGGGGCGACCAGCGTGAAGTGGGTCTCCGCGGTCGCGGCGAGCTTGCGGGTCTCGCTGATGCCGCCGAGATGGCCGATGTCGGGCTGGATGATGTCGGCCGCGCCGAGGTCGAACAGCTCCCGGAACTCGGTGCGGTCGTGGATGCGCTCCCCGGTCGCCACCGGGGCGTCGATCCCGGCGGCGGCCTTGGCCAGCGCCCGCAGGTTCTCCGGTGGTACCGGTTCCTCCACCCAGCCCGGCTCGAACTCGGCCAGCGAGGCGGCGATCCGGATGGCCTCGTGCGGTGCGAACCGCCCGTGCATCTCCACGAGGATCTCCACGTCCGGCCCGACCGCGTCGCGCACCGCCTCGACCAGGGAGATCGAGTGGCGGCGTTCGGCCCGGTCCAGCTCCCACCGGCCGGCGCCGAACGGGTCGAGCTTGAGCGCCCGGTAGCCCCGGGCCACCACCGCCCGCGCCGCCACGTGGAACTCCTCGGGGGTGCGCTCCACGGTGTACCAGCCGTTCGCGTACGCCTTGATCCTGTCGCGGACCCTGCCGCCCAGCAGCCGCCACACCGGCTGCCCCAGCGCCTTGCCCACGATGTCCCAGCAGGCCATCTCGACGCAGGCGATACCGGACATGACGATCTCGCCGGCGCGCCCGTAGTCGCCGCGCTTCATCCGGTCCACCAGCGACTCGATGTCGAACGGATCGGAGCCGAGCACATGGTTGCGGGTCGCCTCGGCCAGGTAGCCCAGCAGCGCCTGGGTGTGGCCGAGCATCCGGGTCTCCCCCACGCCGACCAGGCCGTCGTCCGTGAAGACCTGGACGTAGGTCAGATCCCGCCATGGGGTCCCGTACACGTGCGTCCGCACGTCGGCGATCTTCATGACAGTGCCCCCGGTGCTCCCTCGACAGCGGCGACCGGCGGAGTCGGCGGCGGAGTCGCCGGTGGGGCCGGCGAGGCCGGTGCGTCGCCGGGTGGCGCCGGGACGGCCAGCCCGGCCGGACGCCGTCCTGACCCGACGGCGTCCGGGTAGTAGCGGCGCAGCAGCTCCAGGCCGATCTCGGCCCGCCGGACCCGTTCCCGCCCGAGGGCCACGGCGGTGGCGGTCAGGTGGGTGCCGCTGGGATAGATGTTCGGCGCGTTGCGCAGCCCGAACTTCAGGTAGACCGGCGCGGCGACCCGGACGATCTCGGCGATCTCGAAGTGGCGCACGAAGCCACCGAGGTCGTCGGGCGCCTCGACGTAGAGGTCGATGGGGATGTCCACGGCCGCCCGGACCGCCGCGAGCTGGGCCAGCGACAGGTCGGTCGGCACGTTGTAGGTGTCGGCGCCGAGCTGCTCGACCAGGCGGATCGACGCGGGGTTGGCACAGCCCATCTGCACGCTCACCTTGAAGATCAGCTCCGGTGGCAGCTCACCGGCCGTCCGCATCCGGCCCGCGACCGACAGCACCCCGACGTCGGTGACCAGGACGCTGCGGATCCCGGCCTCGGTGGCCCGGCGGATGTCCTCCAGCACGTGCACGAGCTGTTCGGTCCCCCGCGCCTGCGCGGCCAGGCCGGCACCGCCGGGGGCCAGGGCGGCGGCCCCGGTGTCCCATCCGGCCAGCGGCCGGGCGAACAGACTGACCTCGACGTCCGCCGCCGCCCCGGCGGCCGCCATCGCCGCCAGCTCCCCGGCGGTCAGCAGCAGCCCGCCGCTGCCCTGCGAGACCCGGTGGACCGGGACGCCCCGGCGGTCCGCCTCGGCAAGCACCGCCGCCAGCGCCTCCGGCCCTTCCACACTCGGGATCTCCACCCGGTACTGGGCGCCGTCCGGGAACCGCTTCCCGCTGGACGGCAGGTCGGAGGGATCGGCGCCCGGCAGCCCGAGCGAGCGGAGGAAATCACGCGTCTGTCGCACCCGCGCCTCCCGTTCCTGTTCATGGCTTCTGATGCATGGCCAGGGTGGCCGGCGGGGCGGAGGTGATCCGGTGCCGGCGCGCGGCCGTCCGTGCGTGACAACGGCCGCGAGGACAAATGTTAGCGCTAACATTTCGTCGGTCAAGCCCGGCGGCGCGACGCGTCCAGCCCGGCGCCCAACGGCCAGCAGGTGCAGGCCGGCTATAACGGAACGGGCGGACCGGTCGCGGCGCGGCCGACGAGAACGCCATCCGCCCGGTGACGCGATACGAAGAGCGGCACGTCAAGAGCGACGAAGGTGGACCGAATTGGACGGAGCGGACCGGGGCGGCGAGCCAGCGCCGCAGGTGGTCCCCGGCGCGTCCGAGCCAGGCGGACAGGGCGAGCAGGGCGGACAGGGCGAGCTGGCCGGGCCGGGCGAGGTGGGCGAGGTGGGGAGCACGATGCCCGCGTCCGGTCGGCCGCCGGCCCTGACCGACGTGGCCCGCCTCGTCGGCGTCTCCCACCAGACCGTGTCCCGCGTCGTCAACAACCACCCGGGTGTCCGGCCACGGACCCGGGAGCGGGTCCTGGCCGGCCTGCGCGAGCTCGGCTACCGGCCGAACCCGGCCGCCCGGGCGCTCGCCACCGGCCGCTCCCGAACCCTCGGTGTCCTGGCCCTGACCGGCACGCTCTACGGGCCGACGTCCACGCTGTACGCCGTCGAACAGGCGGCGCGGGCGGCCGACTACCAGGTCACGGTGGTCAGCCTGCACTCCCTCGATCCGGGCGCGGTCCGGCAGGCCCTCGGGCGTCTGCTCGCCGGTGGCATCGACGGGGTCGTGGCGATCGCGCCGCTTCTCGACGCGACCGACGCGCTGAGCGCGGTCGCGACCCGCCTGCCGCTCGTCGCCGTCGAAGGGCGCCCCGACGGAAACATCGCCACCGTCTCGGTGGACCAGGAGCACGGCGCCCGGACCGCCACCGAGCACCTGCTCGCCGCCGGCCACCCGACCGTCCGGCATGTGGCCGGACCGTCCGACTGGTACGAGGGCGCCGGACGGATCGCCGGCTGGCGCGCCGCGCTCGAGGCGGCCGGCGCGGCCGTCCACCCGCCGCTGGCCGGTGACTGGACCGCCCGCGCCGGCTTCGCCGCCGGCCGCCAGCTCGCCCGCGAACCCGACCTGACCGCCGTCTTCGTCGCCAACGACCAGATGGCCCTCGGCGTCCTGCGCGCCCTGCGCGAAGGCGGCCGCCGGGTACCCGAGGACGTCAGCGTCGTCGGATTCGACGACATCCCCGAAGCCGCGTACTTCTCACCGCCGCTGACCACGCTCCGGCAGGACTTCACCGAGGTCGGCCGTCAGAGCCTGCGCTCGCTCCTGGAACAGGTCGAGACCGGCGCGACCGGCCGGGCTCACGTCGTCATCCCGCCGGAGCTGGTCCTGCGCCGCAGCACGGCACCGCCACCCTGACGTTCGCAGTCAGCGCGGGTCCACCAGCGAGGTGCCGCCGACCGGCACACACAGGTGGATCACGGCATCCCTCCCGGTCCTCCGGCGGTAGGGACCGACCACCGCTCGGGCGAAGCCTGCCACCGAGTCCGCGTCGACCAGGGCGATGACGCAGCCGGCGAAACCGCCGCCGGTCATCCGCGCGCCGTGGCAGCCGGGGGCGTTCCGGCAGACCTCGACCGCGGCGTCCAGCTCGGGACCGCTCACCTCGAAGTCGTCCCGGATCGACCGGTGGCCGTCGAGGAGCACGGCGCCGGCCCGTGGCAGGTCCGCGCGGCGCAGCGCGTCGGCGAGCTCCCGTACCCGCGTGTTCTCGGTGACGATGTGACGCGCCCGGCGCAACGCCACCGGGTCGAGCCGGCGGGCCGCGTCGGCGGGCAACCGGTCGCCGAGGTCGCGCAGGCTCGCGACGCCCAGCCCGGCCGCCGCCCGCTCACATTCGGCCCGGCGCTGGGCGTAGGCGCTGGTGACCAGCTCCCGGCGGGTGCCGGTGTCCACGACCGCGACGACGACCGAATCCGGGACGGCGACCGCGGTCACCGTCAGATCACGAAAGTCGATCTCCAGAGCGTGGCCGGCCGTCGCCGCGGCGCAGGCGATCTGGTCGAGCAGACCGGTGGCGGCGCCCACCCAGCCGTTCTCGGCCCGCTGGGCGAGCCGGGCCGCCCCGATCGGATCCCAGCCGGTGTCCCACACCACCGCGCAGGCCCGTGCCACGGCAAGCTCCAACGCGGCCGACGACGACAGCCCGGCGCCGAGCGGCAGGTCGCTGGCCAGCGTCCCGTACCAGCCTCGCGACGCGGCGGCTCCGGCGACCGACGCCGCCATCACGACGACGCCCTCGACGTACCCGGCCCATCCGGACTGCGCGGCACCGGCCCGGCCGGGCGACCCGGGCTCAGGTGGCGGAGGAGGCGGCAGGCCGATCCGGGCCGGTGCCGCGCGATGCTCGGAAAGCACCTCGACAGACCCGTGGCCCGAAGTCGCGCGCGGGGACGGGGAGAACGCGAGGCACAGCTCGAGGTCGATCGCCACCGGCAGGCAGAGCCCGCCGTTGTAGTCGGTGTGCTCGCCGATCAGATTCACCCGGCCAGGCGAGCGGACCAGGTAGGCCGGCCGGGCACCGTGGCACCGGACGAAGGCCGCGACGGCCCGCTCCGCCGCGCCCGGGGCGCCCGCCTGGCTCTCACCCGACCACGGCCGCCGGTCCCGACCAGCCGACACCAGAACCCACCGCCCCCGCAGCGGATCGAAACGGCGGTGTGGAGTGGACGGGACGCCACTCCCCCGGGCTGTTCCACTCATCGAGGTCGAATGTTAGCGCTAACGTTCCGATGGTCAAGGATGCCCGCCATCCGTTCACGGGAACAGACGGCCACCCGGCCACCCGAGCTCACCGGCCCCGAACCGGCCCGGGTCAATTCCTGCTGGGGGCCTCGGCGAGCCCGGTCTGGTAGGCGATCACGACGAGCTGGGCGCGGTCGCGGGCCGCTACCTTGGTCATCGCGCGGTTCGCGTGCGTCTTGACGGTCAGCGGCGACAGGTAAAGCTGTTCGGCGATCTCGTCGTTCGTCAGCCCGTGGGCGATGAGCCTGACGATCTCGTTCTCCCGCTTGGTGAGCAGATCCAGCCCCGCGGCGACCGCGGGTGCCGGTGTGGCCGGCTGCCGCAGGTACTGCTCGATGAGGTGACGGGTCGCCTGCGGGGACAGGAGCGCGTCGCCGCGGGCGACGACCCGGATCGCGGCGACCAGCTCGTCGGGTTCCACCCCTTTGCCGAGAAAGCCGCTGGCCCCGACCCGCAGCGCCTCGAAGACGTGCTCGTCGAGCTCGAAGGTGGTCAGGACGAGCACCTTCACCTCGTTGAGCGTCGGGTCGCCGGTCAGTTCACGGGTGGCGGACAGACCATCGACGCCTGGCATTCTGATGTCCATCAGGATGACGTCGGGACGGGTCTCCCGCGCCAGCCGCACCGCCTCGGCGCCGTCGGCAGCTTCGGCGACCACGGTGATGTCGGCGGCGGCCTCGACGAGGACGCGGAAACCGGCGCGGATGAGCGCCTGGTCGTCGGCCAACAGGACACGGATCACTGGGGTGTCACCTTCACAAGTGCGGTGCGGGGGGTGGCGGTAGCCGTCTGCAGCGTGGCACTCCCCCGTCTGCCATTGAATGTGGAGGCGGCCGGGGCCGGTGGCGGCGCCTCCGGGACCGGTAGCGTCGCGGTGACCACGAAGCCACCCTCGCCGTCGGAACCGGCCTGCATGTGGCCGCCGACCGCGGCGGCCCGCTCGCGCATGCCGAGCAGGCCGTGCCCGCCGCGGCCGCGCTGCGCCGCCGGGTCCCGCGTAGGGCCGGTGGCGGGCTGTTTCCGGGTGGGGCCGGTGCCGGGGAACCTGCGGCCAGGACCGGTGCCGGGCGGCTGGCCGGTACCGCCGGATGCGGGAAGAGACATGCCCGCGGTGTTGTGGATACGAAGGCGCAACTCGCCGGAACCGTAGCCGACCGCGACCGAGGTCCGGGCGCCCCGGGAGTGCTTGTGAGCGTTCGTCAGTGACTCCTGCACGATCCGGTAGGCGGCCAGGTCGGTGAGCGCCGGCAGCTCGCGGGACTGCCCGGTCACGTCGAGTGCGACGGACATCCCGCCTGCCGTGAAACCGGACAGCAGCGTGGGGAGTTGGGACAGGCCCGCGGGCGGCTGGGTCGACACCGGCTCGGAGGTGTCCCGCAGCGCGTAGACCAACAGTTTCAGCTCGTCCAGGACGGTGGCGCTGGCGCGGCGGATGTGGCCGAGCGCCTCGTCGGCGCCGGCCGGCTGCTCGTAGAGCATGTGGGAGGCGACGGCCGCCTGCACCTTGACGAGAGTGATGTGGTGGGCGACCACGTCATGCAGCTCCCGGGCGATGCGTAACCGTTCCTCGGCGACCTGCCGCCGGGCCTCCTCCTCACGGCTCTGCTCCGCCCGCCGGGCCCGGTCCTCGACCGCGGCGATGTAGGCACGCCGGCTGCGGACCGCGTCCCCGGTGGCGGTCGCGGAGACAACCCAGGTGGACAGACCCAGGACCACAGCCACAACCTCCTGCTTCTGCAGCAGCGCCGGCGGAATCAGAACGATCATCGAGGCGAGAGCCGAGATCCATGCTGCCTCGCGGGACCGGTAGACCGCCAGGCTGTACAGGGCGACCCCGGCGGCGAAGGTGAGCGGCGGGCTGTCGTCGGGCGTCAGGTTGAGGATGAACACGAGCACGGTGCAACCGAGGACGACACCGAGGACCGCACCCGGCCATGATCGGCGCACCACCAGGGCGGCACAGCCGATCATGCTCATGACCAGACTGGGCCCGGTCGGCCTGAGGTGGCTGGGAGCGCTCTGCGCGGCCAGCCACAGACCCAGGGCCAGAACCACGACAGCGAGCAGGCCGTCGGCCAGCCAGGGGTACCGCCGAGCCGTACGCCGGCACACATTCCAGAACTGCGCGATCTTTGGTGCCACCGCAACCACGGTACCCAGCGGATGCCGATTGTCGACCTGCGGCGATGGTAGTTCCTCGTCTACTGCGTCCGTAGTAGACGAGGCGACGCCGATCGGTCGCGGACGGCATCCGCCACCGGATCGGCGACACGGCGTGTCGATTCCGACCGGACAACGCGCCGGGGAACGTCCGCCAGATCGGGAGGTGAGTACTTTCGCCGCTCCTGCGGAGTGGCGATCGCCGATGCGGTGAACAGGGAGTTGTTGATCGGACGGGCACTTACGTGACAGTCCTCGGCCTTCGGCGGACCGGTAAAGCAGCTGGCTACTACCGGCGCGGTAGTCAGAAATGACTTCCCCTGGCCGATGGAAAGACCTGACCGACGGTGCACAGTGGTCCGAATCCCAGGTTCAGCCCAGGACCGGAGGTCTGAGTGACAACAGCCGGGCGGTCAGCTCTCACAAGGCGGTGCGATGCCGGGGACCTTCCACGGTGACCACGCAAACCGGAAACATCCAGTGGACGATCAACGTCCAGCGCGGCGACGCGCTCCTCCGTCCGGTCCGCCAGTGGACCTGAGCACGCTGAGCGTGGTCAGCCCGGCGGGCCGGACCACGCTGGCAGGCAACGCGTCGTACCTGGTCGGCCGGGCGCGCGGCGCCGACATCGTGGTCGGCGACGGGAGGGTCTCCCGGCACCACCTCGTGCTCGAACCGGTCGCTGACGGCTGGCACGTGCGGGACATCAGCGCGAACGGTCTGTGGCAGGACGGGCGCCGGATCAGAGGCACCACCCTGCGTCTGGATGAGGTGCGGCTCAGGCTCGGTGCCGTAGACGGTCCGGAGGTGGTCCTTTCTCCATGGCAGGTCGAGCCTCCGCGGCAGGTCGAGCCTCCGCGGCCGAGCGAGGCGGTTCCCGGCGCGACGGCGACCCGGCCGGCGGCCGGCGCCGTGGCACATGCCTGCCGCCGACGGCACCCGCTGCGTCTCGGGACGCTGCGCCTGGGCCGCTCCTACGACAACGACATCTCCGTCGCCGATCTGCTCGCCTCACGCCGTCACGCCGAGCTGCTGGTCGACGCCGACGCGGTGGAGGTCATCGATCTCGGTTCGGCCAACGGGACGTTCGTCAACGGCCAGCGGGTCGAGCGCGCTCCGGTCGGGCAGCGCGATGTCATCGCGATCGGGCACCATCTCTACCAGCTCGAGGACGACGCCCTCGTCGAGTACGTCGACTCCGGCGATGTGGCGCTCGAGGCACAGGATCTGTCCGTGTGGGCCGGGGCCAAGCAGCTGATGCACGACCTGACCTTCCGGCTGCCCGGCCGGTCGCTGCTCGGAGTGGTCGGTCCCAGCGGGGCGGGCAAGTCGACCCTGCTCAACGCGCTGACCGGCTTCCGCCCCGCCGACACCGGCTCCGTCCTGTACAACGGGCTGGATCTCTACGCCGAGTACGACGAGCTGCGCCGGCGCATCGGGTACGTCCCGCAGGCCGATCCGCTGCACGCCCAGCTCACCGTGCGTGAGGCGCTCGAGTACGGCGCCGAGCTGCGGTTCCCCGCGGACACCACGGCGCGGGAACGGCGCGCCCGCGTCCAGGAGGTCATCGGCGAGCTCGGTCTGACCGCGCACGCCGGCACGCCGGTGAGCCGGCTCTCCGGTGGGCAGAAGAAGCGGACGTCGGTGGCCCTCGAGCTGCTCACCCGGCCGTCGCTGCTGTTCCTGGACGAGCCGACGTCGGGGCTGGACCCGGCGAACGACCAGTCCGTGATGGAGACCCTGAAAGGGCTCGCCCACGGCGGCGGTCCGGGCTCGGCGGACGAGAGCGGCCGCACGGTCATCGTCGTCACGCACAGTGTGCTCTTCCTGGACCTGTGCGACTACATCCTGGTGCTCGCCCCGGGTGGGCACGTGGCCTATTTCGGCCCGTCGGACGGGGCGCTGCGCTTCTTCGGCAAGGAGGACTTCCGCGAGTTCGCGGCGGTGTTCCGGGAGCTGGAGAACACGCCGGGTGCGGAGATGGCGGCCCGGTTCCGTGCCTCGGAGTACTTCGTGCCCTCCGCGGTCGTGGCGCCGGTCGCGCGCAAGGCTCCGGCCGAACTCCCCGGCGTCCGCCAGCAACCAGTAGTCGCGCAGCTCGTCACGCTCACCCGGCGATATCTGCGAGTGGTGCTCGCCGATCCTTCCTATCTGAGGATGATTATCGCGTTCCCGTTTCTGCTGGGCATCATCCCCCGGGTGATCCCAGCTCCGGACGGACTGAAATCACTGCCGGACGCGCCTAATCCGGACGCGATGAAGGTGCTCGTCGTCCTGGTCCTGTGCGCTTGTTTCATGGGCATGGCGAACTCGGTCCGCGAGATCGTCAAGGAACGCGACATCTACCGGCGGGAACGAACGATCGGCCTGTCCCGGACGGCCTATCTCGGCTCGAAGATCATCTTCCTCACCGGTATCACGACCCTCCAGTGTGCGATCTTCACCCTGATCGGTCTCGCCGGCCGCACGCCGCCCGATGCGTCCCTGCTGGGCTCACCACTGATCGAGTGCCTCGTCGCCGTCATCGTCGCGGCGCTGGCATCCATGATGATCGGTCTGTTGGTCTCGACTCTCGCCGACAACGTCGACAAGATCATGCCCATCCTGGTTCTGGTCACCATGGCCCAGCTCGTGCTCTCCGGCGGCCTGGTGTCGCTGTCCGGCCGTCTGGTGATGGAGCAGGTCGCCTGGATCGCCCCCGCCCGGTGGGGCTTCGCGGCGCTGGCCTCCACCGACGACCTCAACGAGGTCTCCAAGCTCGGCAACGAGGTGCTGCGCACCGACCCCGCGGACAGCCTCTGGGAACACAGCGCGGATGCCTGGCTGCTCGACATCGTGCTGGGCGTCGGACTTGCCGGCGCGGCGCTCGCGCTGACGTCGGTCCTGCTGCGTCGCCTCGACCCCAGGATGTCCCGTCCGACCACACGTCCGGTGTCCGCCGTCTCCAGATCGGTTCCTGTGGAGCCGCGCCCGGATCCTCCAGTCCGCGGCACTGCGGGCCGGTAGCAGTCACCGCCGGCCCGCAGTGCCGGCCAGGGCCCGACGCCGACCGGTCTCGTGTCACCCCGCGGTCGGAGCAGTCGTCCCCCAGGCCCTCAGACCTTCAGAGCTCCCGGGCCGCATGGCGTTTCGGCAGTATCAGGGCCAGTGCTGTCCCGGTCGCGGCGACACCGGCGGTGAACAGAAGACCGTTGGAGTACCCGGCGTCCCGGTAGAACCGGATTCCGTGGACGACCTGGCTGTCCCGGGCGAGGATGATGAACGCCAGCTGGCCGAGGACGGTCTGGGTGGCCCCCTGCGCCATTGACTGGGCACCGTTGGCCAGTGCCTGTTCGGCCGGGTGCACCGCCTGGATGACCAGGATGGGAATTGTGGCCACCACGAGGCCCATGCCCACCGCGGTCACGGCACCGAGGAGCATCAGCTGCGGCACAGTGTGGTGGTACACGGAGATCAGTCCATATCCACCGGCGACGAGTAGGCCGCCGGCGGCCAGGAGGAACCAGGCATCGAATCTACGGGCCAGCATTCCGGCCGCGACCGCACCCGTGAGGATCAGTACGCTGCTGGGTGCGCCGACCAGCGCATTCCTGGTTGCGGAGAATCCCAGGCCGTCGGAGACACCCGGAATGGTCGGCATGAGGGCGAGCAGGAACATCACCGTGCCGACGGCGTACGCCGCGCCTCCGACCAGGGACGTCGTCAGCAGCATGGTCCAGACCGGCCGTCGCCTCAGCAGGGGCAGTGGGATCATCGGGTGCGGGACCCGGCTTTCGGTGAAGACGAAGCCCACCACGGCGGCCAGACCGCCTCCGATGAAGAGAAGAGTGCGAGCACTGGTCCAGCCCCAGTCGGCGCCTTCACCGATCCCGTAGACGACCGCGGTCAGGCCACCGCCGAGCAGGAGCCCGCCCAGCCAGTCGATGCGGGTGCGTTCCTCGCGCACGGGACTCTCGGGTACGAGGACCACGAGCGCCACGAGGCTGAGCGCGCTGGCCGCGGCCATGAACCACAGCGCGCCACGGAAGCCGGAACCGTCCACGAGCCACGCGGACAGGAACGGGCCCCCCAGCGCGACCAGCCCGACGCCGCCGCCCAGCAGGCCGCTGGCGGGACCGATGAGCCGGCGCGGGAGGACGTCACGGACCATCGAGTAGGCCAGTGCCCCGATCGGGCCATAGCACCCGGCGATGCCGCGTCCGATCAGCAGCATGGAGTAGTTCGTCGCAAGGGCGGCGATCAGGTCTCCCACCAGCCCGAGGACGGTGATGACCACCATGACCCGCTTCTTGCCGTACATCGCCGCGGCCTTGATCGCGAAGGGCGTGGCGAAGGTGCCGACCAGGCCCGTGATCAGCGTGAACCACGAGATCCTGGCGGTGTGAAAGTGTACGGCGATCTCCGCCTGAACATTGCCGGAAAGCAGGCCGACCAGCCCCAGAAGCTGTGCGGCCCACATCAGCACCATCAGGATCAGCGCATTCCGCGCGGTGAATCTGGACCGTCCTGGTTCCGTCTGGGACGGCACCGCGGTTACTGTCATGAACGGCTCCTGTCCTTTGGAATGGCCGAACCCCGGTTACACGGGGCACGTCGACAGCGCCGCACAACATCAAAAAAGACGACAGAAGTGCTGTTCGGGACGGGCGCGAGTTCCGGCTACAACGGAATGAGAACGCCGCTGCCGGTCGGGCTGTCATGGAGCTCCAGCCGCCGCAGCGCGGCGCCCCGCGGGATATCGAAAACCAGCGTGCCGTGGATGGAGGCACCCGGCCCGGCGGGATTCCAGATCGTCTCGCCGGGCAGGTAGAGACGCGACAGGTAGTCGGCGGTGCGCCGGGCGCCGGTGCTGTCGTACGCGTACTGGTAGGCGTTCTCCAGTGCGCCCGAGGATGCACCGGTGTTACGAACCGTCATGGTGACCAGGCAGAACTGACCGTCCGGATGGCGGGCCAGGAACCCGAGGCCGAGCTGCTCGACCCCGCATTCGACACCGTCCACGGCGAACAGCAGCGGCCCGTCCCGGAAGCCGCCGGGACTCGGTGGGGTACTGGGGCCGGAGACCGGCGCGGACGGGGATTCCACGGACCTGGCCGTGGATGCCCCCGGCCCGGCCGTGGGCGCGGCCGGTCGCGCCGACGTCCCGTCATCACGGTTCGCCGCCGCCAACCCGATCACGGTGAGACCCGCCAGTACCAGCGTCAGGCCGGCGGTCAGCAGAGCGCGGCCACGGCTCCAGCGCAGCCGCCGCGCAGGTGCGGACCCGTCCGGGGAGTGCGCGAGCTCCGCGGTGAGCCCGAGCAGTCGGACAGCCGGATCGGCGGACCGCTCCCCCGGCCGGCGCTCGACCAGGCGCAGCAGCAGGCCCCGGGCATCAGGCCGGCTGGCCGGCTCTTTCCCCAGAGCATCGCGGACGAGATCCTCCACCTGCGGAGGAAGGCCGGTCAGGTCCGGTTCGGCCGTGGTGATCCGGTGGGCGAGACCGACATCGTGGCCGTCCCCGAAGGGATGCCGTCCGGTACCCGCGTACGCGACGAGGACACCCCAGGCGAACACGTCAGCCGCCGCACTGATCGGCTGGCCGTTGATCTGTTCGGGTGCCATCCACCCGGCCGAGCCGAACCCCCAGTCGGTCGGCCTACCGCCGGTGCTGTCCAGGGCCAGGGCGATACCGAAGTCGATGACCCGTGGACCGGACAGCGACAGGATCACGTTGCCGGGCTTGAGATCCCGATGCACAAGCCCGGCGTGGTGGATCGCGGTCAACGCCGTCGCGACCCCGACCGCCAGCCCGGTAAGGGTGGACGAGTCGAGCGCACCCCTCTCGGCGACAGCCTGATCCAGCCGGAGGCCGTCGATGTACTCCGTCACCAGGTACGGCGCGAACGCGTCCGGGTCGGCGTCGAGAACCTCGGCGGTGCAGAACGAGGCGACGCTGCGAGCCGCCTCGACCTCCCGACGGAAACGGCGGCGGAACTCCTGGTCCCTGGCCCGATCCGGCCTGATCACCTTGACCGCGACCGGCCGCCCCCGCTGGTCGCGCGCGTAGTAGACGGCGCCCATCCCACCCACGCCCAGCCGGCTCAACAGGACGTACGGGCCGATGGCGGTCGGCTCGTGCGACAACAGGGGCTCACCGGGGACGAACGTCTCGGCCGCGGGAACCGTGCGCCCCTCCGGGTACGGCACCATGCCAGAAGGCAGCGTCAGCCCTTGATCCATCCGACAGGTGAGCCGGCGGGCGGGCAGTCACGTGGCGGTGCCGGCGCGAGGTCGAACTCCAGGTGCAGGGCGGTCAGCCCACGCAGGATGAAGGTGGGCATGTACTCGTAGCGGCGGTTGCCGGCCGGGCCGTGCACCCGCTCGTTGACGCGGATGTCGGTGGTGCGGTCCAACAGCCGTTCAAGACTCGCCCGTGCCTCGGCCCGTGCCAACGGCGCGCCGGGGCAGCTGTGGATCCCACGCCCGAAAGCCAGATGCTGGCGGGCGTTGGAACGGGCGACGTCGAACGTCTCCGGGTTCTCGAAGCGGCGTGGGTCGCGGTTGGCCGCCCCGTTGACCACCATCACCGTGGTGCCGGCGGGCAACTGCACCCCACCCACCGTGACCGGCACCCGGGAGAGCCGGAAGTCGCCCTTGACCGGGCTCTCCCAGCGCAGGGTCTCCTCGATGAAGGCCGGGATGCGCTCCCGCTCGGCACGAAGCCGCCGCTGGAGGTCGGGCCGCTCAGCCAGGATCTTCAACGCCGAACCGAGCAGGCGCACCGTGGTTTCCTGACCGGCGGAGAAGAGGTTCGCGGCCACCCGCACCACGTCGATGGCCTCGGGTGTCGATCCGTCCGGGAACGTCGCGCCGGCCAGACCGGTCAGCACGTCGGCGCGGGGGCTGCGGCGACGGTCCTCGATGTAGCCGGTGAACTTCCCGTGGAGAAACTCCAGCGGACTGTGGGCCAGGGTCTCCGCTCCGGTGCCGCCGACGCCGCCGGTCTGTGCCGGCTGGCGCTGCAGTTTGTCGAGAAACTCGTCCTGGTCCTCCTCGGGGACGCCCAGAAGGTCCGCGATGACGAGCAGTGTGAACGGTCCGGCGAATCCGCTGATGAACTCTCCCTCACCAGGAGTGAGGAACGGGTCGAGCATGCGGTCGGCAAGGTCCCACATCAGCGCCTCGTTCTCCTTGAGGCGCTTAGGGGTGATCAGCCGCATCAGCAGCGCGCGATGATCGGTGTGGGTGGGCGGGTCCATCGTCGGGAGCTGGTCGTTCATCGGCAGCTCATGGCGATGCCGCTCGATCAGCGCGGAGACGTCGTCACCGTCGAGCGGGACCGGGAAGCCGGGGAACGGACCCGTCACCGAGATGCAGGACGAGAACGCCTCGGAGTCGTGGAAGACCTCCACCGCCTCCTCGTAGCCGGTCACCATCACCACGTCGTGGTGGCGTTCCCGTTGTACGGGGCATTTCCGCCGCAGGGCGTCGAGGTAAGGGTACGGGTCCGCGACGAGGGTCTCGTCGCGGAAGAAGTCCATCGCCTCGAATTCGCGCACAGTCTCTACAGATCCCTTCATACGAGCCGGAGCCGGTGGTCGTTCTGTCTGGTGGACGACCGTGCCCGCAGATCTGACTTCCCCGCACAAGCGTGTCCGAACAAGCCCTGCCCGTCGTCCTCCCCCCGCAGGCAATACCGGCTACGTATGGCGCGGTACACGCTGTCCGCCGTACTACAGCCGGAGTAGACGACGTCCCCGCTCGCCTTCGACGCCCTTGTCCGGCATGGACTTTCCCGCCACCCGCTCAGTCCTCACCCGATGTCGGCGCCGACCAGGGCGAGGCGGCGCGCGCCCGGTAACCCGCATCCGCGGCGGCAGCCGCGTCCAACGTCAGCACCATCGGCACGTACACCTTCACCGACGGATCATCCGTAACCGGCTCCAGGTCACCGACCACCACGAACCCGTGCCGCTCATACACCCGCCGGGCCGGCCCGTTCGACGGCACCACCCACAGCCGGGCCCCGGCCGCGCCAGCCGCCCGGGCCCAGTCCAGCACCGCCAGCAACAAAGCGTCCGCCGTGCCCGAGCCTCGGGCCACCGGCGCCACCCACATCGCCGCCAGCTCCCGCAGGTCCCGCGCCGCCGACGGGGTGTGCGCCGACACCGAACCGACCACCGCGCCATCCCGCTCGGCCAGGAACGTCACGTCCGCGTCTCCGGACGCGCCCACCCGGGCTCGCTCCACCCAGTCCGCTCCCGGCCGGGTCGCTTCGTCGGCATAGGTACGCCAGAACGCCCCCGGCGCGTCGGCCAGGGCCGCCAGCCGCACCGCCCGCAGAACCTCGGCGTCACCGAGCCCGATCCGCCGCACCCGCGCGCCACCGAACTCGCTGCCCCCACGATCCATCACCGGCAAGTCTGCCAGCCCAGACCATCGGACGGGAATCCGGCGAACCGGCCGGACCTGGTGCGGCATGGCGCCCGCGTCGGGTCATCCAGGGTCGCGTCGTCTCCGAGGACGAATCCCGTCTCCTCGCCGCCGGAATTCAACGGCGCTGCTTTCGCGCGCGTCGAGGACTCCGGACACCGCACCCGTTCGAGCCTCCGCTGGGGTCACCGCCGTAGGTCGACGCGGACACGCACAAGTTCCGTCGCAGCAATAAGTCCGGTATGTTCTCGCCGAGCATTCCCCGCCGGAGAGGACCCAGGTGCCCGAGGTCCCCTGTGTGCCGGTCCGCCGCGGCGCGGTCCCGGTCCGATGACCGCCCTCGAGCTGGCGGTCGTGCCCCGCGACGTCCGCGCCGCCTCCCTCGGCCTGCTGCTCGGCGCGCCGAGCCCCGCGTCGCTGGCCAGCGTCGACCTGCACGCGCCGCACGGCATGCTGACCCTGGCCGTCCTGGGCGCCTCGCACGCGGTGAGCGCCTCCTCGGGCACACGTCGACTGACCGAGGAGGTCTCCTGTGACGCCGTCGCGGCCGGTGGCTGCCCGCTGCCGTCGCGGGCGGAGCAGGACGGCTACACCCTGAGGGCGCAGGTGCGCACCGTCGATCGCCGCGAACTCGACGCGCTCGCGGCGAGTCTGCGGACCCGGGCGGCCGGGAGATCCGACTGGTTGTGCGCCGCCTTCCCCGGCGACGAGCGGGCGGTGACCGCCCTGACCGGCGCGCCGATGCCGCGCGGCTGGCAGTGGCACACCTGGCACCTCTACCCGGGCTCCCGCACGCACGAGATCGTGACCACCCACAGCCGCTGGGAGCCGCGATGACCACCGCCCACGTCGCCCGCGTCGCCCGCGTTGCCCGCAGCGCCCGCGTTGCCCGCAGCGCCCGCGTCGCGTTGGCTGTCCCGCTCGCCCTCGCCGTCGCGGTGCTACCCGCCTGCGGTGGCGACAGCAACGTCCGGGGCTGGCTCGCCGACAGCTACCGTCACACCGACACCCGGGGCGACACCGAGAGCTACCTGTCGACCGAGCCGGTCGACCGGACCGCCGCGGCCATCGCCGGCGGGGTCGCGCCGGCCGCCCGGGCCAGCGACGGAGGCAGCCAGTACCTCCGCTTCGCGGACGACATCGTGATCGTCAGCGCGGCGGCCGCCGGGGCCGGCAGCACTGTGCGGGTAGAGGATCTCGACGACGGGTTCAGCCATGGCCAGTACGCGCGCCTCGGCAGCGGGTTCACCCCCGGCTCGCCGGCCGGGAAGGACGGTGGTCCCGGCGATGGGAAGTGATCCGGGCCGGGGCCGCCGGGGCCCGGCCACGCAGCACCGTCCCCCCGTCCCCCCGCACACCACCGGGAGAGCCTCGTGACCTTCGGCAGCCTGGACGCCGGCGACCTCGGCGAGGGCATCGCCGCCACCCTGCTCTACTTCCTGGTCGGCGTCGGTGTCCTCGCGCTGGGTTTTCTGGTCCTCGACCTGCTCACGCCCGGCAACCTGCGCCGGCAGGTCTACGTCGACCGCCGGCCGAACGCCGCCGTCCTGCTCGCGGGCAACCACCTGTCGCTGACGGTCATCGTCGTCACGGCCGTCCTGACCAGCTCGGACTCGCTGGCTCAGGGCCTTGTCGACTCGGCGGTCTACGGCCTCGTCGGGGTCGCGCTGCAGGCGCTCGCGCTCCGCGTGCTCGACGCCGTCGTGCCCGGGCACCTGCGCGCGATCGTCGACGAGCCGACACTCAGCCCGGCGGCGTGGGCGGTCGCCACCAGCCTGCTCGCGATCGGCGCGGTCAACGCGGCCGCGCTGTCCTGACGCCATCAGCTTCCTGACGCCATCAGCCGTGGCGACGGACACCCCCAGGGCCACATCGGCGGACAGCCCGCTGCCCGCCCGTACCCGCCCGCTCCTGCTCGCCGCGGTCGCGGTCTGCGCCGCCTGCGGCCTGGTGTACGAGCTGGTCCTGCTCACCCTGTCGACCAGCCTCGCCGGCGGCGGCATCACCCAGACCTCACTGATCGTCGCCGGATTCGTCGCCGCCCTCGGCGCCGGGGCGCTGCTGGTCAAGCCCTTCCTCGGGCACGCGGCCGCCGCCTTCGTCGCCGTCGAGACCCTGCTCGGAATCCTCGGCGGGCTCAGCGCCGTCACTCTCTACGTCACCTTCAGCTTCTACGCGACGAGCGGACCGGTGCTCGTCCTCGGCACCGCGCTGCTCGGCACGCTGGTAGGCGCCGAGCTGCCGCTGCTTGTCACGCTCCTGCAGACCGGCCGGACCGACGTGGACGCCCGGGCCAGCGGCCGGCTGCTCGCCGACCTCAACGCAGCCGACTACGCCGGCGCCCTCGTCGGCGGGCTGGTCTGGCCGTTCGTCCTGCTCCCCACGGCCGGCATGATCCGCGGAGCCGCGCTGACGGGGCTGGTCAACCTGACAGCCGCGACCGTGGTCGCCACGTTGCTGCTGCGGCGGTGGCTGACCAGACGTGCCCTCGTCACCGCGCTCGGCGCGCTCCTGGCCGCCGCCACCCTGCTCGGCACGCTGCTGCTCCGCGCACGTGACATCGAGACCGACGCCCGCCAGCGGCTGTACGCGGACCCGATCGTGGTCGCCACCCGGTCCGCGTACCAGGAGATCGTCGTGACCCGCCGAGGCGGCGACCTGCGCCTCTACCTGGACGGCGACCTGCAGTTCTCCAGCGCCGACGAACACCGGTACACCGAGGCGCTCGTCGCCCCCGCACTCGCCCGTGATCCCGCCCGTGTCCTGGTCCTCGGCGGCGGCGACGGGTTGGCCGCGCGCGAGCTGCTGCGCCACCCCACGGTCCGGCAGGTGGTGCAGGTGGAGCTGGACCCGCGGATGATCGAACTCGCCCGGACGACCTTCGCCCGACTCAACCGTGCCGCGCTCAACGACCCGCGGGTGCGTGTGGTGGTGGCCGACGCCTTCCGCTGGCTGCGCGACCCACCGCCGGAGCCGTTCGACGCCGTCGTCGTGGACATGCCCGATCCGGACACACCCGCGCTCGGCCGGCTCTACTCGCAGGAGTTCTACGGCCTGGTGCGGGCGGTCCTCGCGCCCGGAGGCCTGCTCACCGTGCAGGCCGGCAGCCCGTACGCGACACCGAGTGCCTACTGGCGCACGGTGAGCACGGTCAGGGCCGCGGGCCTGGCCACCACGCCGTACCACGTCGACGTCCCGAGCTTCGGGGACTGGGGCTTCGTGCTGGCAACCACCGGGGGGACACCTGCGCCGCTCGTGCTTTCCGAGCGGGCCACCCCGGCCCGGTTTCTCGACCAGGCCGTGCTCACCGCCGCCGGGGTCTTCCCGCCGGACCGGCCTCCGCGCACCCTCGAGCCCTCCACGCTCGACCGCCCACGGATCGTCGACGACCTGCGGACCGGCTACCAGCGTTAGGACTTCACCCCGGAGAAGGCGGTGGAGTCATGGAAGACCTCCACCGCCTCGTCGTCCTCAGCGTGGCCGGAGGCCGTCGAGCAGCAGGCGAACGGAGAACTGGATCCTCTCGTCCAGTTCGTTCTGTGTCGGCATGTGGCCACTCACGATCGTCCTCACCGGACCGCTGACCAGCATGCTCATGAAGACGGATGCGGCGAGTCTGGGATTGGTGGGCGCGATCGTGCCGTCGGCGACCGCACGCTCGAGCACGCCGGCGACGAACTCGATCACCGGCCTGCCGCTCTGCTCGAAGCTGATGGTGAAGATCTCGGGGAAGCGGTAGCTCTCGGTGTTGATGATCCGCTGCAGGCGCAGGCCGTTGGGTGTCGCCACCTGAGTGATCCGTAGTCGGGCGATCCCCTCGAGCGTTTCGGCCAGGTCGCCGTTGTCCAGGCCCTCGAGCACGGCCTGGGGCACGATCTGGCGCTCGATGGCGCGCTGGACCGCCGCGCGGAACAGCGCGGCCTTGTCGGGGTAGCGGGCGTAGACCGTGCGCTTGGTCATGTTGACCCGGGCGGCGATCATCTCGATCGTCGCCAGCTCGAAGCCTCGCTCCAGGAACAGGTCGAGCGCGGTGTCGAGGAGCTCCTCGTGGCGCGCCTCGGCCTGCTCGCGGGTGGGGCGCCCCGCCCCGCGCCGGGTGGGTGCGACTCCGTTCTGCATGTCGCCTCGCTCGACTTCCCTCTTGCGCCGCCGCCAGGTTCGATTAATGATACGCATCAGGTGCCGTTCTCCGGACCCGGCCACCAACACGAACAGTAAGGATGCCCTGTGAGCTCAGCCATCGAGACACTGACCCGGCTGGTCGATGCCGAGGATCGGTTCGATCACTCCCCCGCCGAGCTGCGCGAGACGCAGTTAGCCGCTCTGAACGAGCGGTTCCAGGAGCGCAGGGAGCGCATCAGGCTGCTCGCGCACCGGGCCCGCGAGGCCGGCACCACCGAGATCCGCAGCCGCGAGGACATGGTCGCGCTGCTCTTCCCGCACAGCGTCTACAAGAGCTACCCGGAGAGCTTCCTGATCGAGGAGAAGTGGGACCGGCTCGGCAAGTGGCTGGGCACCGTCTCGCCCTACCCGATCAGCCCGATCGAGACCTCCGACATCACCGACATCGACGACTGGATCGGACGTCTGCAGGCCAAGGGCCACTACGTCTCCTGCTCCAGCGGCACGACGGGCAAGTCGGCGATGCTGCTCGCGTCGGAGCAGGACATGACCTGGTCGCGCGTCGACACGGTCAACGTGTTCTCCTGGGGCTCGGGAGTGAAGCCGGCGCGGGACCGACGGATGATCGGCGTGGGGGCGACCGCCGCCGTGCCGAAGAACATGGTCATCGCGGAGGCGCAGCAGGCGGCGTTCAGCGATCCCGCCAGGGAGCGTTTCAGCCTGCCGATCCCGCCGATCACGGTCGGGTCGCTGACCAGGATGGTCGTGCTCCGCAAGAAGATCGCCGACGGCACCGCGCTGCCCGGCGAGCTGGCCGACTTCGAGCGGACCTCCAGGGAGCGGCAGGAAGCCCTCGACAAGGCGATGATCACCGGCGCCGAGGCGCTCATCCGATACCGCGACGAGAAGCTCTACATCGCCGGCATGTGGAACTCGCTGTACCAGGCGGCCAGGATCGTGCGCGACATGGGCTATTCGGCGAAGGACTTCCACCCCGACAACTGCCTCTACGTCGGCGGCGGGCTCAAGCGCGCGCAGCTGCCGCCGGACTACCAGGAGTTCGTCCACGAGACGTTCAACATCCCGGCCAGCCGGGATTTCCAGAACTACTCGATGCAGGAACTCAACTCCGGCATGCCCAAGTGCCAGAAGGGCAACCGCTACCACGTGCCGCCGTGGATCGTTCCGTTCATCCTCGACGAGGCGGGCGAAACGCTGCTGCCGCACGAGAGCGGCGAGGTCGAGGGCCGGGCCGCCTTCTTCGACCTCTCGCTCGACGGACGCTGGGGCGGGATCATCACCGGCGACAAGATCTCGCTCGATCTGAGCCCCTGCGCGTGCGGCCAGAAGGGGCCCTCGGTGCGGAACAACATCACCCGTTACGCCGACCTCAAGGGCGGCGATGACAAGATCGGCTGTGCCGGTACCGTCGACGCGTACGTGCGAGGCCTTTCATGAGCGTCACCGACATTCGGCCCCAGTCCGCCGACGCGATCGTCTCCGCGCCGTTCTTCCTTCGCGGCGAGCTTTCCGAGGGCCGGGACGTCACGCACCGCTCGCGCGACCTGGGCGTCACCTTCGCCACGCCGCGGATCGCCATGGACAAGGCGGTGCACCCGCGCACCGAGGTGCCGCCGCTGCTGAACGTCCCGCTCAAGGAGATCATCGATTTCCTCGTCGAGACGGGCGAGCGGATCCGCGATCCCCGGAACACCTTCATGCAGGACTGCATCGATCGCATGGCCGGCACCCACGTGCTGCCCCGTGCGGTGCTGGAGGGGCAGGTCAAGGGCGCCGCCGCCTATCTCGACAAGCGCCTGCTCGAGACTGTGGTGGAGCAGAACTTCCCCGACCCCAGGGCCCTGGACGAATGGGTGCCCAAGCAGGACTTCACCGGCCGGAAGAGCTACATCCGCGCCTTCGCGCCCCGACTGATCCACGTGTTGCCGGGCAACTCGCCGGGCGTCGCGGTGAAGTCCATCGCCCAGGGCGCGTTGGTGAAGGCCGTCAACCTGTTCAAGATGTCCTCCAGCGACCCCTTCACCACGGTGGCGGTCCTGCGGACGATGGCGGACATCGACCCCGGCCACCCCATCGTGAGATCGATGTCGGCGGTCTACTGGCGCGGCGGCGACGACGCGGTGGAGCAGGTGCTCTATCGCCCGCAGTACTTCGACAAGATCGTGGCCTGGGGCGGCGGCGACGCGATCAACAACGTGATCAAGTACCTCGGGCCGGGCTTCCAGCTTGTCTCGTTCGACCCCAAGACGTCGGTCTCGATGGTCGGCAGGGAGGCCTTCGCCTCCGAGGAGGCGCTCGACGTCGCCACCGAGCTCGCCGCCGGCGACGTCATGATCCTCAACCAGGAGGCCTGCGTCGCCAGCCGTTTCGTCTTCGTCGAGGCGGACCAGGCCGACGCGGACCGCTTCAGCGAGCGGCTCCACGCGCGCATCGTCGAGAAGGCGGCCGCCTCGGGTGACGCCCGTCCGCTCGACGCCGACCTGCGCGAGCAGATCGACGTGCTGATGATGCTCGACGACGAGTTCGGCGTCTGGGGAAAGACCGACGGCCGGGGGCTGGTGATCCGTTCGGACGAGCCCGTGGACTTCCACCCGATCAACAAGACCGCGAACGTGGTCCGGGTGGACTCGCTCGACGAGGCGATGAGGTACGTCAACGTGGCAACCCAGACGGTCGGCTTCTATCCCTTCGCACGGATGGCCGACTACCGCGACCGGCTGGCCAGTGGCGGCGCGCAGCGCATCGTCCGGCTGGGCGAGGCGGGGCCGAGCACGATCGGCAACCCGCACGACGCCATGTACCCGCTGCACCGCTTCGTCCACTGGATGGCCCACGAGGACGGGGCCGGACCACAGTAGGAACACGTTCCCGCCACCGGTGACCGGCAGTCCCGGCCGGCAGGACAGCAGAAGCTCCCGGCCCACAATCCGATGCGGCTGTACTGGACCAAGGCATGATCAGCCTCTGCCGGCGAGGTTGATGGAGCGTAGTGCCAGTTCCGGTGCCGTCTTCTCGGCCCGCTCGGGAGGCTCGCCGCAGACGAGGACGGGAACGTCGCGGATGACGTCGATCCTCGCGGTCGCTGCCGCGGGTCCGGTCGGTCCACCCCAGGCCAGCTGCACGGTGGCCGACCGTCCCCCGGCGGCGATCTCGGTGCGTGCGGAGGTGAGCTGGTGGTCCAGCCAGGCCCAGCCGAACCGCTCGAACAGCTCCCGTTCGGCCACCTGGCCCCAGGTGTCCAGCGCGGTGTCACCGCGGTAGTGGCCCCGCAGCGGCGGCGGCCCGGACCGGCGCACGATCGCGTCGAGGGTCTCGGCGTCGAGGAACCCCCAGGCCCGCCCGTCCGGCAGTGTGAACCCGGTCGGCGCGAAGCGGTGTCCGCCGGTGTGGCTGCACCGGCGGACACGCACACCCGGCCAGGCCGCGGCCACGTCCAGCGCCAGGCGAGTCCCCAGCCGCGCGCAGCAGCGGTCCCGCGCGCCGTGCCCACACAGCAGCACCTCGGCGGGTGCGATCCGGCTCGTCGGGTCCGCCTGCGGCGCCTCGAGCAGCCGGGCGACCTCGTCGGCGATGCCTTCGGAGGGCACGAGGTGGTCGGTACCCACGAAACGGCCCGAGTCCACCCGGCGCCAGATCGTCACCCGCACGCCGCGCCCGACGCTCGGTCCCGGCTGATCGCTGGCGACCGCGGAGCCCAGCGGGACGCCAGCCTTCCCGATCGGGTCGTTGAGGTCGTCCGCAGGGGGTCTGACCGCCAGCACCCTGGTTCGGCGAAGGTTACGCCGCTGGAGGTCGGCGAAGGCCGGTATCTCGCCGACGTCCCTGGGCCAGGGCGGTGACACCTCGATGAGCACGAGCGTGTCGCAGGTCAGCGCGGACCCGACCGGGTCGACGCCCTGCGCGTGCGTCCAGGGCGCACAACGGTAGGACAGTGCCGGGGACGTGGTACGGAGGCTCACGAAGGCCACCTTCCGCTATGACTGCGGACTGTTTCGGGCAACTGGTGGACGAGTGTCAGGCAGAGATCACGCCCGCCAGCTCGAGGATCTTCGCTGGGGGAAGGTACTGGTCGACCACCCGAGCTCCGAAGGGCAGCAGAGCGTCCGCCACGGCGTTGGTCAGCGTCGCCGGGGCTGCCAGCGCCCCGCCTTCGCCGACACCGTGGAAGTCGAAGTCGCCGAGGCCTGCGGAATCGATGTGTTCGATCTCGATGTGCGGGATCTCGGCAGCGGTCGGGAGCAGGTAGTCCATGAACGTGGCGGCGAGGAAGTTGCCGTCGGCGTCGTAGGCGGCGTTCTCGTACAGCACCTCGCCGATGCCCTGCGCGATACCGCCGCAGATCTGACCCTCGACGATCGCGGGGTTGACCACCCGTCCGCAGTCCTCGACAACGACGTAACGAAGTATCCGGACCTGCCCCGTGGCGATGTCTACCTCGACGGTGCAGACATGCGCGCCGCCCGACCAACCGCTGCTGGTGACGGCGGACCCGTCGAAGCGCTCCTGCGCCGTCAAGGACACGTCGGTGCCCGGCGGGAGGAACATGGGCGCCATCATCGCCAGCTTCGCCACGTCGGCCAGCGGGATCGCCTTGTCCGGCGCCCCCTTCGGTGTCACCATCCCGTCGACGATGTCGAGGTCGCCAGGATCGATCTGCAGCCGGTGGGCCGCGATGTCCAGCACCTTTTCCTTCAGCCGCCTGGTCGTCACGATCACGGCACCCGTCGCCCACGTGCCGGCCCGGCTGCCGCCGGTGCCGATGAGGTTGAACGGGGTCTGACGGGTGTCGCCGTGGACCACCCGCACGTGGTCGAGCGGAATACCCATCTGGTCGGCCGCGACCTGGGCGAGCGTCGTCTCGTGGCCCTGGCCGTGCGGGGCCTGACCGGTGGTCACGAGGAGATGACCGTCGGCCTGGAGCGCCGCCTTCGCCTGTTCGCCGCCGAAGGGCGCACCTTTGCCGCGCAGCTCCGGCGGCCCGGGCGCTGCTTCCATGAAGATGGCGAACCCGATGCCGAGGTAGCGGCCCGCGGCACGGGCGGCTACCTGCTCCTTGCGGAACCCGTCGTAATCGACGAGGTCCAGGGCCTGCTCGAGGGAGCGGCGCGAGGTGATGCCCTCGAGGCCGCGGCCTGTGATGATCTGGTCGCCGGGCTCGCCGGCCACCAGGTTCCGGCGCCGGATGTCGGCGGGGTCGAGCCCCAGCTCGTGGGCCGCGATGTCAAGCAGCCGTTCCCGCGTCCACACCTCCATCTCCCACGGGCCCCGGTAGGCGACGTACGTAGCCTTGTTGCTGGCGACGACGGCGCTTTCATATTTGTAGGCTTTGATGTGGTACGGGCCGGGCAGCGACGTACAGATCATCTCAGGGTAGATCGTGCAGCTGAACGGCACCGCCGGGTAGGCGCCGCCATCCAGGACGAGCTTCACCTTCAACCCGAGCAGCGTGCCGTCGGCCTTCAGCGCGAGTTCCGCGTCGATCTTCTCTTCTCGGGCGTGGCCGGACGCGAGAAGGTGCTCGTTGCGGTCCTCCACCCATTTGACCGGACGGCCGAGCCGCTTACTGGCCAGCGCGATGCAGAAGTCCTCGCGCCCCACCACACCCTTGAGGCCGAAGCCACCACCCACGTCACCCGCAAGCACCCGCAGCCGTTCCAAGGGATGGTCGAGAGCCTGGGCCAGTGCCTGACGCAGGCCGTGCGGGGTCTGGGTCGATGCGATGAAGGTCAGCTCCCCCGAGGCCGGGTCGTAGTCGGCGATCCCGCCCCTCGTTTCCAGGGGGACGTTGGCGACACGGTGTTGGCGCAAGGTCGCCCGCACCACCTGGTCGGCCTCGGCGAAGGCGGCATCGATGTCACCCAGGGTGACGGGTGGGCTCGTCGCCACGATGTTGTCGCCGAGTTCGTCGAAGATGGCCGGTGATGCGGGGTCGAGGGCGGTCTCGTAACCGGTCACCGCCGGAAGCGGCTCGTAGTCGATGTCGACCAGCTCGCACGCGTCCTCGGCTATGTACCGGCTGTCGGCCACGACCATCACGAGCGGATCGCCGACGAACCTCGCCTTGTCCGTGGGCAAAGCACGGAACGTCGGCCATTTCGGTCCATTGCGCAATCCCGTGAGGGGATTGCAGCCGGCTGCCAGGTCGGCGCCGGTGAACACCGCCACGACGCCGGGCACCGCTCGCGCCGCCGAGGTGTCGATGCTGTTGATCCGAGCGTGGGCCATGGGGCTGCGCACGAAAGCGACATGGAGCATGCGCGGCAACGTCACGTCGTCGACGAACTTTCCGCGGCCCGTCAACAACCGCGGGTCCTCGACTCTCGCCACCCGCTCGCCGACGAATCTCATCGGTACGACACCGGCTCAGGTACCGCCGCGCCACCGAACGCCGGCGCCGACCTTCCGCGTCGCTCCGCGAGTCCGCAGCCGGGGCCGGGGACCGGAACGGGTGAGCTCCGATCTTCACGTGCGCCTATGCATAAGAACCGTGACAAGGCTCGTGACCTCCTCCGCGCGATTAGCTATGGGGACTTGCTGGCGGCTTCGAACCGCACGTCGACGACACGCCGCCAGCCTTGGGAGGCATAGGTCGCGTCGATGATGGCCGCCACCGCCGTCGCCGCCCGAGCGGGATCGCGGTCAGCCATCGCATCGACCATTTCGCGAACGAGCTTCGCCCGGAGGTTCCGCGTCTCCTCCGGAATCTGCTCGATGAGCTCGATTGAGGTGGCCCATTCAATCTTGAAGCGCACGACACGCATCAGTGCGATCAGCGTGCTGTTCCCGGACGCCACTGCCAGATGCTCGTAGAGCTGCCCCTTTACGGTGCGGGTGTCCTCGGGCCGCCGCTCCCGGAACGCCCGGTCACCCTCGTCGAGGAGCCGGCGGAACGTCTCGAGGTGCTCGGGGGTGCACCGCATCGCCGCCTGCGCCGCGGCCAGCGGCTCCAGGACCGCCCGCACATCGAGCAGGTCATGGGCGGCCTCGGCGTCCAGGGTGGCGACGAAGGTGCCGCCATAGCGTTCGGACCGGACGAATCCCTCGGACGCCAGCGCCCGCAGCGCCTCCCGCATCGGGATCCGCGACACGCCGAACTCGGCGGCGAGCCACTCCTCCTTAAGACGCTGGCCGGGCGCGAACTGGCCGCGGATGATCCGTCCACGGATGGTATCGACGAGTGCCTGCACGTTGCCGCGAGCGGGCGAACCCTGGGTCGGCGTCGGCTGTGTCACCGCCCTTATTCTGCCCTACCGGAATGTTGATCAAGGAGTTCGAACCGCAGCCCGTTGTGCAGATGGTAGGTGAACCTTTTCGGGGTCTTCCCGTCCGCGCCGACACCATGGATCTCGATCGGGCACGGCCCGGCCAGCCGGCCGCTGTCCGCCGCCAGGTCGCCCGTGTAGTAGGCGAGGTGGTGCAGGAGCATGCCGCTCTCGACAAGCGCCCACGGTGAGTCCGGAATCGTCTGGATCAATTCCAGGCGCGGGTACTGCGCCGTGACGGCAATCCTGAGCTGGACGTCGCGGGTGCCGTGCTCGTCGTCGCGCATCACCAGCGTGGGCTCGAAGATCCCCATCCACTCCAGGCCGAGCTGGGCGGACAGCGCCGCCATCGCCGGCTCGAGCTCCGGCACCACGAGGCCGACATGGTCGAGGTTCGGGTCGATCACGCGAGGTTGAACACCCGCACGGCGTTCCCCGCGAGGATGGCGTGCTTGCGGTCGTCGTCGAGGCCTGGGGTCAGCTCGGCGATGTACTGCTGGGTCTTCGGGAACAGCGTCCCGCTGTGCGGGTAGTCGATGGAGAACATGGCGGCCGACGCCACGAGCGGGTCGCGCTTGGCGTCTTCGAAGCCGACGAAGTCGTCGAGCACACTGACGAAAAGGTTCTTGCCGATGAACTCGTGGGGCGGGGTGTGCAGCGGCGGGTTGGCCCAGTGCTTCTGGCGCTCGAACTCCTGGTCCATCATCAGGGCCCAGAACCGCAGCCACCCGAAGTTGACCTCGGCGTCGACGAACTTCAGGCCGGGGTGCCGTTCGAACACACCGGTGAAGGTCAGCTGGGAGAACGGCGCGACGCCGGTGAAGAACCGCTGGACGATACCGGCGAGGTTGACACCCGCGGCGGCCTCCGGCCTCGGGGTGGCCTGCCCCGCCGGTTCCTTCCCGCCCATGGTGCGGTGGATGCACAGCGTCACCGGTGCCTGCTCGGCCGCCGTCCAGAGCGGCTCGTAGTAGCTGTCGTAGTACGGGCGCTCGCTCCAGTAGGGGAGGAAGGCGCCCTTGGCGCCCTTGGCAGCCACCCGCTCGAGTTCGGCGAGCAGGACGTCCATGCCGTCGTCGACCGGCAGGAGCGGCAGACCGATGAGCCGCCGCGGGTTGACGGCGCAGAACTCGTCGAGCAGCCAGTCGTTGTAGGCCCGCAGGATGGCGAGGGCGAAGGGTCGATCGTCGAGCGTGTACGACGTGAGAGAGGCCATCGGGTAGATGGTGGCGGCATCCACACCGTCGGCATCCATGTCCTTCAGGTGGGCGGCGCCGTCGTAGTTGCCCGGGAGGATCTCATCGACGGTCAGGCCGCTGGCCTTGTAGTCCTCGAACGGGCGGCCGGCTACGGCGTTCAGCCCGAACGTCTTGCCCGGCGGCTTGCCGTCGAAGCTCCAGCCGTCACCACCGTCCGCGCCGCGCAGGATGCGCGGCGCCCGGTCCCGGTACTCCTTGGGCAGGTAGGTGGTGAACGTGTGCGGCGCCTCGATGATGTGGTTGTCCGCCGAGATGACCTTGTAATCCATGTGCGTTCCCTTCTCAGATGACGGCACCCTGCTCCTTGAGAGCGGTGATGTCGTCCCACGAGTAGCCACACGCCAGGAGGACCTCCTCCGTGTGCTGACCGTGCTCGGGCGCCCGCCGCATCGCGGTGAGCGGCTGCCCGTCGAACTGCGCCGGCGATGCCACGACCGACAGCGGCGGCCCGGGATCCTCCCCCGGGACGAGGTAGCCGTTGGCCAGCACCTGCGGATCGTGCACGACCTCGGCGGGTGTCTGAAGCACGTCCCACACCCCGGTGAACGTGGCCAGCGCTTCGCGCCACTCGTTCACGGTGCGGGACGCGAACACCTCGTCAAGCAGGCCGATAAGTTCGGCGTTGTGCGTCATCCGGGCGTTGAAGTCCACGAAGCGCGGGTCGTCGGCCAACTCCGGCCGGCCGATATGGTCGCAGAAGCCGCGCCAGTGCGGGTCTGGCTGGATGACGACCATCGACAGCCAGCGGCCGTCCTTCGTCTGATAACTGTTCGACAGCGGATTGCGGACCGTCCGACGGTCGGCCCGTTGCATCAGCGGGCCCTCCGGCCCGGCGTTGGCCTCCGTCATCAGGACGGTGGCGTTCATCCACATGCCGCCGGCGAGCAGCGAGATGTCGACCTCCGACGGGACGCCCGTGCTCGCCCGCTTGAACAGGGCGGCGGCGACGGCGCCGGCACCGCCGAGCCCCCCGACGCAGTCGCCGATGCCGCCCGGCGGATGGGTCGGTTGGCGGGCGTCCGGCGGGGTGAGGAACTGGGCGATGCCGACGCGGGCCCACGCGACCGCGGCGTCGAAGCCGGGGGTCTCGGCATCCGGGCCACGAGGCCCGTAGCCGCTGGCCCGCACGTAGATGATCGAGGGATTGGCCGCCCGGATGTCGGCGATCTCGACGCCGAGCCGCCCCCGCGGATCGGGCAGCAGGTTGGTGATGAACACGTCGGCGTCCGCGACCAGGCGTAACAGCACCTCGTGGCCAGCGGGCGTCGACAGATCGACGGCCGCGCTGCGCTTGCCCCGGTTGGCCAGCTCGATCGTCGGGTTCACCGGGCCGGTGTGGAAGAACCCCCGATAAGGATCACCGCCGTTCCGCGTCGGCTCGATCTTGATGACGTCGGCGCCCCAGTCAGCGAGGATCGCCCCACACGACGGCGCGAACAGCCACGCCGCCACCTCGACCACCTTCACGCCCGCCAGCAGGTCGTACCTGAGCTGATCCGGCACGGGCTCGTCCTCCCGTCTTCGGTGTCGCCCCATCCGGTCTTCGGCATGAGACTTGTATACAACATTGCCCCAGCAGTTGTATACACCTGGGACGACGTCCGGTCGCTTCCTCACGCCTGGCCTCGTTCCGTCCCGACTTCCCGAGGACGCTCCAGACGTCACCCAGCCGCCGCGAAAGGTCACGACGGTGCGGCGAAAACTCCCCACCGGCCCGTCGTCTCATCGCCGCCTGGGCAGCGGCGCGTCAGGTCCGCACACACCACGCCAGGGAGGAAGACGAGATGGCGACAACGACGGCTCCGGACGTACAGCCGGTGACGCCGGTGGTGGGAGCGACCATCAGCGGTGTCGATCTCCGCGAGCCGCTCGGCCCGGACACGGTGCGGGCCATACGGCAGGCGCTGCACGGAAAGCCCTGTTCGTCAACGAGGCATGGACCACCCGCATCGTGGAGCTGCAGCCCGCCGAAAGCGCCCACCTGCTCGCGCTCCTGTTCGAGCACGTGAAATCGCCCGACTTCACCATGCGATACCGGTGGGCCCCCAACGACCTGGCGATCTGGGACAACCTCGCCGTCCAGCACTACGCCGTGCCCGACTACGGCACCCCCGGGTAATGCAGCGCGTCGTCCTCGCTGGCGATCGGCCGTACGGCCCCTCGCGCCGTATTTTGGTGCAGGTAGGGAGAGCAGCGACCGCTACTCCCGCAGTGGGCGTTGCGCCTGGAGTTCAATGAGCTGCCCGAACGGGAAGAAACCCAGACCGACGACATCGGTGTAGACGAAAACCTGGAGGACCTCGGTGGCGAGCGCTCGAAGCTCGATCGGAAAGGGCGGGTAGACGGTCACGCGACCGGCGAGTTCGGCGGGAAGCTCGTGCTCGAGGCGGTGGATCACCGTCTCGAGCTCCTCGAAGCCCGGGTACCGCAACCCGAAATGCATGACATGGCCAGGTTTCGTCCGCGCCAGGTCGTACTGCTCGAGTGCGGCGCGGAGCTCGTCGTCGTCCTGCATCCGGCGCCCGAGGACGTCTTCGAGCTGGTGTTGAGGTTCGCGGATCTCGGAGACGTACAGGACGTTGTTGAGCGAATCATGTTGGCTCGCTCCCCGGAAGACACCCAGGTACGCCGAACTCGACCCAAGCTCTCTTGTGATGTCTGCGACGGTGCAATCCAGCGTCTCGAACAACGTGACCGCGAGCTGGCCATCTCCAGGCCGGTGCAGCAGCTCGACATGGTTAAGGAAGAGACCGTCGTGCTCGGTGAATGTCCCCATCGCTTGCGATCCTCTCACGTTTCTCGAATCATGCGGGAAGCGACCGACGGCCCCAGACGACCCGACGTCACGCGACGGCACCGCCATTGACACCGAACAGCTGCCCCGTGATGTAGCTGGCCTCCTCAGAGCACAGGTACAGGCAGGCAGCGGCGATGTCGTCGCCGGTGCCCAGCCGGCCGACGGGAATGCGGCTGGCGCCTCCGTCGCCCGTCGGATCACCGAGCTCCGCGCGGGCCTGGCGGAGCATCGGGGTATCGATGATGTGAGGCGCGATGGTGTTCGCCGTGATCCCCAGCTGCGCGTACTCGGAGGAAACCGCTCTCGTCAGCGCGACCACGCCGCCCTTCGACGCGACGTAATGCGCATGATTGGAGGTCATGATCTGGACAGCCGACGACGTGATCGTGACGATGCGGCCCCAGCCGGCCGCGACCATGTCGGGGATCGCCGCCTGCAGGCAGTGGAACGTGCCGGTGAGGTTCACCGCGAGGACACGGTCCCACGAGTCAAGGGGAATCTCGCCGAACGCCTCCCACCGCGAGATCGCCGCCGAGGTCACCATGATCTCGACCGGCCCGAGCTCGCCGCGTACCTGGGCCAGCGTCTCCTCGACCGCCGCACGGTCGGAGACGTCCACGGCACACGACATGGCCTGTGCGCCACGTCCCCTCAGATTCTCGGCCATCTGCTGCGCCGCGTCCCCGTTCACGTCGAGCACCGCCACGCGGTCCCCGCGCCGAGCAAGATGCTCGCAGATGGACGCCCCCATCCCCGATGCGCCACCTGTCACGACTGCCACTCGGCCCACGTACATCACCACTTCCTTGCACTTGGAAAATCCAGCCCTTGGAGGAACTCAACGCGTCAGCGCCGCGGCGGTGCGCGCCAGCTCCAGGAGATGGACACCGCCGGCGCCGCCGGTGATCTCGGGCACCTTCGCGGCAGGCTCGACGAGCAGGACGTCGCCCTTGACGAACTCCGTGTCGCCGACGGTCATCGAGCCGTCGAGGACGAGCGTGCCGCGCCAGTCGTCGACGGACCCGGATGGGAGCGTCGCGCCCGCCGCCAGCTTCCGGTCGAAGACGATCCCCCGCTCGGGATCACCCGGGTCGCCCAGGTCCCACCAGGCATTGCCGTCGAGGTGACCCTTCTGCAGACCAGGCGTTGCGTCGACCGGAACGACCTGCCGGCTCCCGTTCTCCACCCGGGCCGGCGGCCGCGGGACGAAGTCGATCGCCTCGAGACCCTTGAGATACGCGAGGGTGGGATGGTCGCGGTACTCCTCGCCGTAGCCGCCGGGCGAGAGGATGTCACGGGCGAAGATCTCGAGCAGCTCGCAGCCCTTGGGACCGTTCAGCAGGAGCCCGTACTCGACGCCCGGCGCGGCGATGAGCACGTCGCCCCGCTTCATCCACCAGTCCCCCATCAGGACGCTGCCGTCCAGCACCACCACCGCGGTCCAGCAGTCGTGCCAGTGCAGCGGCCAGAGCTGGTTCGGCGCCATCCGAATGTCGGGCAGCATCATGCGCCAGGAGTCCTCGGGTCGCCCTAAGAACCACATCTGGGTCCACGTGCAGCCCCCGGGCTGATCCGAGTCCCGCACGATGCCGCCCGGGCCGTCCTTGCCGCCCGGCTCCAGCCGCGAACGCGTCACACCCGGCGCCACCTCGTCGGACGGCGCATCCTTAAAGACAGTCACTGGCATGTGGAACTCTCCCTCGTCGATGCGGTCTGAACTCTCGCTCCACCGTTGCGGGACGTGCCGGGCACCGGCGACCGGTCACCGGGGCGCCGTCAGGTGCGCCGCCTCCAGAGGAGCAGGAGGGCTACCAGCAGAACTGTTCCGGCGACCGAAGGGCCTACGCGCTTGAGAACCCCGACACCGGCCGTCCCGAGCAGGTCGATCGGCTCGGCTGCCCGGTGGGAGGCGCCCTTTTGGCGGGAGTCGGCCGCCCGCACCCGCGGTGGGGTCGCGGGCGAGAACGGGATGCAGTCGTTTACGGGCGCGGGTGCGGGTGTCGCCCCGTTGACCGCGGACTTACCACCGGCCGTCTCACCCAGTACGGGCGCGGCGGTACCGGTGATCTCGCTGGCCAGGTTCGCCGCGAACTGGCCGATGAGGATGGCCGTGACGTCGGCGAGAGCGGCGCGGCCGAACTGGGCGGGTTTGCCAGTGATGGCGAGGTCCGTCTCGACGAGGACGTCGGTCGCGCCCCCGGTGTCCACGAGCCGGCAGGTGACGACCGCCTTGGCGGTTCCGCCGCCGCGGGTCTCCCGGCCACTGGCCTCGATGACCGCGACCTTGGCCGCCTCGTCCAGGGAAAGGAACGTCGCTGTGCCGCCGTAGGTGAGACCGATCGGCCCGAGCTTGACCTTGACCTTGCCGCTGAAGCTGTCGCCGTCACGCGAGGTGAGGGTCGCTCCGGGCACACAGGGCGCGACCCGCTCGATGTCGAGCAGGACCCGCCACGTGTCATCGACAGGCACGGGGACACTGAAGGTGTTCTCCAGTTTCATCCGATCTCCTTCAAACTCGCGGTGCCATGAATCGATGCGGTCCCTGCGGAAACGGCGGTCGGCGTGCCACCATCCCGGCTGACCGCCATCCGCGCACCTGCTCAGCGAGCTCCCGCACACCTACCCCGAGGTTTCGGCGCGTTCCTCGCGGCGCAGCCGCGCCGCAAGCCGGACGGCGTGCACAATGCCCTGGTAGCCGGTGCAGCGGCAGAGGTTTCCGCTCAGGCCGTCCCGGATCTGCTCGTCGGTGGGATCCGGCACGTCCTCCAGGAAAGCCGTGACCGATATGACGAACCCGGGGGTGCAGAAACCGCACTGCAGCCCATGTGTCTCCTGGAAGGCGCGCTGCACCAGGCTGAGCGATTCCGGATCGCCCGCCAGCCCCTCGACGCTGGTCACCTCGCTTCCGTCCGCCTGCACCCCGAACATCAGGCAGGACCGGACAGCCAGGCCGTCGAGCAGCACTGTGCACGACCCGCAGACCCCGTGCTCGCACCCCAGGTGGGTGCCGGTCAGCCCGAGGTCCTCCCGCAGCAGGTCGGCGAGAGTCTTGCGCGGCTCGACCCGGGCGCGACAGCGTTCGCCGTTCACGATCAGGTGCACGTCCATCTCGGTCATGCGGCGCCTCCCGCCTCGGCCTGGGCCTGGCTCTGGCCTGGGTTCCGTTCCTGTCCCTGGGCCTCCGCGAGGGCCCGGCCAAGTGCTCGCGCAGTCATCTGAGCGCCGAGGTGGCGCCGGTAAGCGGCGGAGCCGTGGGTGTCCGAGGGCGGGTCGAGTGCCGCGACCGCGTCGCGCCCGATCGAGGCGAGGTCCACCTCGTGGGCGTCCGCACCGGTCAGGGTCTGCTCGGCCAGCCAGGCCCGCACCGGAACGCTGCCCATCCCGATCAGCCCGACCGCCGCCCGTACGATGCGCCCGCCATCGACCTGCACCCCACACGCGGCACCGGCCAGCGCGAAGTCGCCGTGCCGACGCGCAAACTCCGCCACGGCGAAGCCGCAGCCACGCCCCCACACCGGAAGGTGCACCGCGGTCACCAGCTCGTCGGGCTCCAGCGCCGTCATGAAGATCGACACGAAGAAGTCGGCGGCCCGGATGCGCCGGCTCCCCCGGGTGCTGCGCACCTCGATCTCGGCGTCGAGCGCGACGGCGACCGCGGGCAGCTCCGCGGCCGAGTCGGCGTGGGCGAGCGAGCCGCCCACGGTGCCACGGTTGCGGATCTGGAAATGGCCGATGTGGGGCGCGGCACGGGCCAACAACGGCACCGAGTCTCGAATGAGCACGTCGGTCTCCAGAGCGCGGTGCCGCGTCAGCGCTCCCACCCGCAGCGTGCCGTTCGACCGGGTGGCGCCGGCAAGCGCCTCGATGCGGTTGACGTCGACGATGTGCTCGGGCCGCCCGAGCCGCATCGCCATCACCGGGACAAGGCTCTGGCCGCCGGCGAGGACCTTCGCCTCGTCTCCGAGCTCGGCCAGCAGGGCCACCGCCGCGTCAACAGACTCCGGCACGTGGTAGTCGAATGCAGCGGCTTTCAACGGCGGTTCTCCGTCTCGTCCAATCCGGCGGACGCCGGCTCGGCGTCCCCCAGGGGATCAGGGCCAGCGGCACGGGAGTCTCGCCGTCGCACCGGTCGTCGATCATCCCGTGCTGGTAGGTGGATGCACGCGGCCGCCGGGTCGCGGTCGTCAGGCAAGGCGCGCCGACCAGCCACCGTCGACCGCGATGATCACCCCGGTGACGAACGAGGCGCGGTCGGAGGCGAGGAACGCCGCCACCTCGGCCTGCTCACGCGCCTCCCCCGCCCGGCCGAGCGCCGCCTTCGCGCCCAGCGAGCGCATCGCGTTCGCCGGCGCCTTCCGGTTCTTCTCCGTGAGAGTGAACCCCGGCGCGATCACGTTGGCCCGGATACCCCGCGGCCCGAACTCGGTCGCGGTCGCCTTCTCCTCCCCGCTGATGTCCGCGGCGAGCACCCTGGCGCCCTCGCGCACGAACACCGCCGCCGAGGCCTTGCCGATACCCCGCCCCGCACCCGTGATCACGGCGACCTTGCCGTCGAGGATGCCCATCAGTCACCTTCGGCGATGCCGTGCTGAAGGAAGACGTGCCGGGCGACGTTCATGGCGTTGTGCCACCCCGACCCACCGTCGTAGATGCCGGCCTGGGTGATCGCCTCGCCGACCGCCTCGGGCGTGATCCCCAGGTTCAGTGCATTGTTGACGTGGATGTGCAGCTGATCGTTCTGATACTGGACCTGCAGGACGCTCACGGTGATGAAGCTCCTGGTGCGCAGATCGAGCCCGGGCCGGCCCCACACCTCGCCGTAACCGTAGTCGGCGGTGATCCCGGCCAGTTCCTGCTCGAAGGCCAGCCGGCCTGGTTTGGCGGCCGGGAAGGGGCTGCCGGGCAGCGGCTCGAGCAGGGGGGCGTCGGGACCGAGGCCGATACGCCCGACGCCCAGGGCGGCGACCACCCGGTTCCTGGCCGCGCGCCGCTCCTCGTGGTCCATCGCGGGCTTCGGCTCCACCGGGGCACCCGAGCCCGCCGGCACCAGCCCCCGAGCGACAAACACCTCACCCGCGACACCGGCCGCGTTCTCCCAGGCCGGCAGGCCGCTGTACACACCGGCGTGCAGCAACGTCTCGTGGATCTCCTCCGGAGTGATCCCGATGTTCAGCGCGCTGTTGACGTACCGGTAGAGCTGGTCTTCCCGGCCCAGGGCCGTCAGGACGGCCACAGTGATGAAACTCCGCGTCCGGAGGTCGAGCCCCGGCCGGCCCCAGATCTCGTACTCGTACAGCTGGGCGCCGTGGATCTCGGCCTCCACGGGTAAGGCATACGCCGGCCGCGCGGGCACACCGCCCTGGCGGGACCGCAGCACCGGTGCTTCGGGCGCGGTACCGACCCGGTCGATGCCGAGCTCTCGGCGGACCCGTTCATAGGCCGCCTCGCGCTGCGCCTGGGTCATCATCCCGACGTACCTCCCTGGGTGAACGGAGCTTCGAATGGTTGGACCCCCGTGCCTGCGGACTCCCTTGTCTGGAGCACGGCGATCTCGGCGGTCGGCAGCACGTTCGCGATCCGCCACAGCCCGATCCAGCTCTGCGGGAAGACAGCGGCGTCGACGAGCGCGGCGTGCGCCTCCGGTTCGGGGTCGTCGCACGCGTCCGAGCAGACAATGACCTGGTAGCCGACGTCGAACGCCCACCTGGCGGTGGACAGGACGGTCCCCGCGGTCGCCACACCCGCGATGACGATCTGCCTGATCCCCGCTCGCTGCAGCAGGTCGTGCAGGCCGGTGGTGGCGAAAGCGCCGATGGTCGTCTTGCTCAGGACGGGCTCGCCGTCGATCGGCGCCAGCAACGGATGGATGTCGTCCACCATCGACTCCGGCACCACATGAAAGACCGGCACGCCGGCCCGGCGGGCCAATGTCATCGCATGGGAGGCCCGCTCCGCGACGGCCGGGTCGTGGCTGAAGCGCTCGACGATGTACCCGGTGAAGTCCAGGGCGACGAACGCGGTCAGCTGCGTCGTCGGTGCGCTGGCGGCGATCATCGACTCCCCTTTCACATTGCTTGTATACAACCTTCAGATCAGGTTGTATACAAGTTTGCGGAAATGCGCAAGGGGTGAACTGTCGGCCCGCCGGCGACTCTGGGCGTCGGGCGGCGCGCGCCAAACAGTGGCGGGCCGCGGTCAGCCTGCCGATGGACGCAGTGGCGGGGACCCATCGGCCGTCTCCTCTTTCCAACTCGGCCTAGGGCTGTGCCGGCAGGGGGCGTGTCCATCCGGTGTCAGGGCTCTCAAGCGCCGCATACGAAGGGTCATTCCGGTCGCGGGAGCCGAGACCGGGCCGCGACGGCCGCATCAGGCCGCTCGCCGGGACGACATGTGTCAGGTCGACAATCACAAGCCGGTGCGCGATCTTCCATTCGCCCTCGCGGCGTTCGAAGCGGTCGATGTACCGCCCGATCGCGAGGAGGACGCGGTCCTCACCTTCGGTCTCGATGCTCCGCCACACCGTGAAGTACGTCTCGCAACCCGCCGTCCTGTCATCGTGCAGCGTGATGAGCTGGTTCGTGACCTGGTTCATCGAGACCTTCGCCGAGCGCACGAGGTCGGCGACACCTCGGCCTACGGTTCTACCCGAGTAGCGCTGGTCGCCGTGATCGTCGATCGCATCAGGGTGGTACGCGGAGCTGATGAGGTCCGGATCGCAACGGTCCACCCCGCGGCAGTACCGCATGGTCGCCTCGCGGATCGCCTGCTTGTCGAGCAGCTGCTGGATCGCCGCCTGCTCGGTACCCGCGATGTCCCTCATGGCGCAGCACCGTCCTCAGCGTGGTCAGGATGTTTTCTCGGCGGGCCGGTAGAAGCGATCCATGGGCTCATGGGAGGAGGCTCTCGCCGGCTCAGCGGTCGTTGGTGAAGAGGAATGCCTGGGCGAGCGGGCCGCCGCCGCCCGTAACGAGGCCGACCTCGGCGTCGGTGACCTGCCGGGTGCCGGCCTGGTTCCGTAACTGCAGGAAGGTCTCGTAGGCCAGACCGAAGCCGAGGTAGCGGCCCTCCGACAGTTGCCCACCGGAGGTGTTGAGTGGCAGCTCACCGTCACGGGCGATGCGGGTGCCGCCTTCGACGAACGGTCCGGACTCGCCGCGGCCGCAGAACCCGAGCGCCTCCAGCCAGTACAGGACGAAGATGCTGAAGCCGTCGTAGAGACCGGCGACGTCGACGTCGCCGGGCCGCAGCGAGGTACGTGACCACAGCTGCTCGGCGGCCTTCATCGCGGCCATGACGTCGAAGTCCGGCCAGAACTCCCAGCTCGACGTCATCGGCCGCCCACCACCCAGCGCTTCGAAGAAGACGGGCCGGTCGACGTCACGGCGGTGGTCGGCGTGCGAGACGACGAAGGCGATCGACCCGTCCGCCGGCACGTCGCAGTCGAACAGGCACAGCGGTTCGCTGATCATCCGTGCCACGAGGTAGTCGTCGATCGTCATCGGGTCGCGGTAGACCGCGTCCGGGTTACCGGCGGCGTTGCGCCGGTCGTTCACGGCGACCCAGCCGAGCTGCTCCCGGGTGGTGCCGTAGCGGTCGAAGTGGTGCCGGGCCCACAGCGCGGCGAACTGCACGGGCGAACCCACCCCGTAGGTGGCCTTCCACGGCGCGGCCCCGGCCCCGGGCCCGGCCATCACCGCTGGGCGGCGGCCGGTGCCCTGGCTGGTCGCCTCGCAGACGGTCCGGTAGACCAGCACGTGCCGGGCGAGACCGGTGGCCACCGCGTGGGCGGCGATCCCGAGGATTCCGATGACGTTGGCGCCGTCCCCGCAGCCGAGGATCCACGACAGGTCCAGGCGCAGGAGCGTGTGCAGCTCACCGACCCGGGGGCCGCCGAAGCCGTGCGGGGCGGGGTGGTCGGGCCAGGAGGTGAGCCCGTCGATGTCGCGCGGGGTGAGCCCCGCGTCGGCGATGGCCGCGAGACAGGCGTCCAGGGTCAGATCGATCGCGGGCCGGTTCAGCCGCCGCCCGGACGCGGACCGCCCGATGCCGGAGACGATCGCCTGGCGCTCGACGTTCACGGGACCGGCGGAGTTCATACGACCGGCCGGAACATGGGTACGAACACGTCCCCTCGCTGTTCGAAGGTCACCTCGACCTCCATACCGGTGCTGACCGCCTCGACGTCGCAGTCGACCACATTGGTCAACAGGTGCAGGTCGGGCTGCTCTGCGAGCACCACCCGGGCCACGACATAGGGCGGCTCGTACCCGGGGACCCACGGACGGCGCACCACCGTGTACGACTCGACCGTCCCGCGGCCCGAGACCCGCCGGGACGCGATCGACCGGGAATAACAACCGGGGCAGATCCGCGCCGGCGGATGGAACAGCCGTTCACACACGGTGCACCCGCTGATCAGGAGCTGCCCGGCGGCCCCGCCGCACCAGAAATCGCGACTGTCGTCGTCGACCACGGGTACGGGCCTGTCCTCACCGGTCACCCGACCGCCACCTGTATGAGGGTGCTCCATAGGTCAGCGCTCCTACTCGTCGACGACGTGCGGGAATGGGCCGGTCGGTACGGGCCGGCGGCGTCGCACGCCGTTCTTGCGCACGGTGACGTCGCCGGTTGCCTGCGCTCGGCAGGCGAGCCGGAGCCGGGTGAGGTCACGGCGGTGTGCGCCGGGAAGTCGGTGTTCGAGGGCGTCCTGTTCGTCGTCGTCGGGGGGTGTCAGGTGTTCGATGCCGCTGAGTACCTCGAGGTGGCAGACCGTGCAGGTGGCCTGGCCGTGGCAGACGGTGGGCCAGTGGTACCCGAGTCGCCACGCGGCCTCGATGATCGTCTCTCCGGGTTCGAGTTCGAGGTCGGCGCCGACGGGGTCGATGCGTACCACTGGCCCCCGGGGCCGTGCGCTCCGTTCTGCGGTCACGTGACCGCTCGGTCCCCGGAGGCGGCGTGTGCGGCGTGTTTCATGCCGATGTAGGAGAAGACGCAGCTGTTCCCGATGCTGGCGCCCGCACCGAGATAGGTGCGGCCCATCACCGAGGCGGTGCAGTTCCCGGCGGCGTAGAGGCCGGGGATCGGGTCGTGGTTGGTGTCGAGCACACGAGCATGTTCGTCGCACAGGAGACCGCCGCTGGTGCCGACGTCGCCTGGATAGAGTTCGACGGCGTAGAAGGGTGCCTTCTCGACGGGCGCGAGCGACGGGTTCGGTTTGTTGCCGTAGTCGCCCTGGTACTTTTCATGAGCGCCTTCGCCGCGGTGGAAGTCGGGGTCCGTGCCCTGCTCCGCGAACGTGTTGAACCGGGCCACCGTGGTGGCCAGCCCCGCGGGGTCGATGCCGCACGCCCGCGCGAGCTCGTCGAGCGTGTCGGCTTTCTTCATGTAGCCGCTGGTGAGCCATTCCTCGGGAGTGTTGGGACGGAACGCGAACAGGTAGCGGGCGCGGTGGCGGGAGTCCATGACGAGCCAGCTCGGGATGGATTCACCGTCGACGTTGTGGGCGTACATCTGCCGGCCGGCTTCCATGTAGGAGACCGCTTCGTTGAAGTACCGGCGGCCGGCCCGGTCGACGATGATCGAACCTGGTTTGCATCGTTCGCCGTTGTGCATGCTCGGACGGCCGCCGGGCTGGATGGAGGCCGGGATCCACAGGGCCTCGTCCATGAAGTCGACGGCGGCGCCCAGGCGCATGGCGGCCTCGATCGCCTCGCCGGTGTCACCCGGGTTGGCGCTGGTCCACGTTCCGTCGTTCGGCTGCTTCGAGTACCGCTTGCGCATCTCGGGGTTGCAGCCGAAACCACCTGAGCTCAACAGCACGGCGTGGCGGGCGCGGATCCGGATGGTGTGGCCGTCCCGGTCGGCGACGACGCCGACGACCCGGCCGTCCTCGGTGATCAGGTCGACCAGTCCGGTGTTCGTCCAAATCGACGCCCCGGCGGCGAGTGCGGCCGTCAGGGTCTGGGCGATCAGTGCCCCGCCGTTGGCCAGGCGGGTCTGGCGCCGTAGCCGGCCGATGGCCGTGCGCACCCCGACGCGGGCGGCGGTGCGCATGGCTTTCGGTCGCCGCTTGACCATCTGCAGTCCGGACGCCTCGCGTGTCATCACGACGATCCCGAGCGCGATCGTCATGCCCGGCATCAGCTTGTCGAACCACGGCCCGAGCTGTTTGCCGTCGGTCACCGCGGGTTCGAGGGAGCGCCCGCGGGCGCTGCCACCGCGGATACCCGCCACCCCGGCGTAGTAGTCGCTGTAGCCCTCGCACCGCTCGAACCGCATGCCCAGGTTCTGCAGGAAGCGGACCATGTTGGAGCCTTCGGTGACGTAGGCGACCCGACGCTGGTGCGACGAGGCGGGTCCGACGTCTCCGACAACGGAGTCGAAGTACGCCAGCGCGTCCTCAAGGGAGTCGGGAACGCCGTCGGCCTGCATGAGCGGGTTGTCCGGCAGCCACAGCACGCCGCCTGACATAGCCGTGGACCCGCCGATCATCGGCTGCTTCTCGATCACCAGCGTG
>NZ_SJXI01000096.1:0-10717 GCF_004337455.1 Parafrankia sp. BMG5.11
CGCACGCGCGGGGATCTTCCGTGGCACGAGACCACCGCCACGGCGACGATCAGGTCGTCCCCGCACGCGCGGGGATCTTCCCAGCAGCGACGAGCCGGGCGGGGCCTCGTGTGTGTCGTCCCCGCACGCGCGGGGATCTTCCCCCGACCGACGACGTCACGGTCATCCTGAGCCCGTCGTCCCCGCACGCGCGGGGATCTTCCCGCAGTCTACCTGCGGGTATGCGGAACTGTAGTGTCGTCCCCGCACGCGCGGGGATCTTCCGGCCGCGGCGTGCGGGGGTGTCGTCGTTCGGGAGTCGTCCCCGCACGCGCGGGGATCTTCCGCACCCCTGTGTAGCGGCCTATCGTGCCGCTGAGTCGTCCCCGCACGCGCGGGGATCTTCCCTACTACCGCAGCTTCGCGATGATGTCCGCTGTGTCGTCCCCGCACGCGCGGGGATCTTCCCACCCACCGGTCATCGACCGAGGTTTCGCCGGAGTCGTCCCCGCACGCGCGGGGATCTTCCCCCTCATCGCGGCCGTTGCGACCGTCTACGTCCGTCGTCCCCGCACGCGCGGGGATCTTCCCGCGATGTGACCTGCGCCACGCCGTCGCGGTTCGTCGTCCCCGCACGCGCGGGGATCTTCCACCGGAGGGGTGTTGAACACAACCGCCCGCAACGTCGTCCCCGCACGCGCGGGGATCTTCCTGGCGGGACCACGTCGAGCCCGGCGTCCAGGATGTCGTCCCCGCACGCGCGGGGATCTTCCTTGGGTAGGGATGAGCGCCAAGGCGGGGCCTCCGTCGTCCCCGCACGCGCGGGGATCTTCCCGACGACCACCAGCGGGTGCAGCGGGAGACCGGGTCGTCCCCGCACGCGCGGGGATCTTCCCGACCGCAGCAGGAGGAGCAGGGATGACGATGTGTCGTCCCCGCACGCGCGAGGATCTTCCCCGGGCCGGGACGCGCCGCAGCCGGGTGCTGCTGTCGTCCCCGCACGCGCGGGGATCTTCCCTCCGCTTCCCTGGCGTACCGGTCGGACCGGTAGTCGTCCCCGCACGCGCGGGGATCTTCCCCACAGGGGGTGGCCCGTGCCATGCGGATACTGGTCGTCCCCGCACGCGCGGGGATCTTCCCCGCGCCGAGCGGGTCACCTCGCCCCGCGGGGAGTCGTCCCCGCACGCGCGGGGATCTTCCCTGCCGGTACAGCCGCTGCCGGACGGTCGCCTGGTCGTCCCCGCACGCGCGGGGATCTTCCCGCCTCAGCCCCGGCAGCGATCGCGAGCTGCAGGTCGTCCCCGCACGCGCGGGGATCTTCCCATCGCGTCGATCGCGGCGACGAGTGTGGTCCCGTCGTCCCCGCACGCGCGGGGATCTTCCGGCGGACGTGGTCGACGGACTGTTCTCGCTCGGGTCGTCCCCGCACGCGCGGGGATCTTCCCGAGAGTCCGCCGCCGTGCGCCTCGCCCGCGCCGTCGTCCCCGCACGCGCGGGGATCTTCCCGACGTCGGGACCTACGCCGCCCCCGGCCGCGAGTCGTCCCCGCACGCGCGGGGATCTTCCCAGCTCGGCCGGGGGCTCCGCCGGCAGGGTGTAGTCGTCCCCGCACGCGCGGGGATCTTCCCGCGCCGGCAGCGAGCATCCCGACGCCGGTCATGTCGTCCCCGCACGCGCGGGGATCTTCCGGTGGACGTGATCGGCTCCGAGCTCGACACCGAGTCGTCCCCGCACGCGCGGGGATCTTCCGGTGCCGTCGCTCTCGAACCACTGCAGCCCCATGTCGTCCCCGCACGCGCGGGGATCTTCCCCGGCCGGGCGGTGGGTTCATGGCCACGGGTGGGTCGTCCCCGCACGCGCGGGGATCTTCCGCCGGGGCGGCGGAAGAAGGGCACGAAGAAGACGTCGTCCCCGCACGCGCGGGGATCTTCCTCATGATCATGGTGTGCGCCGCCCCCTCCATGCGTCGTCCCCGCACGCGCGGGGATCTTCCCGGGTTCGACCTGACCCATTCCTCGATTTGGGCGTCGTCCCCGCACGCGCGGGGATCTTCCGGGCTCGTACGTACGGTTCGATCGAGGGGGAAGGTCGTCCCCGCACGCGCGGGGATCTTCCCAGGCCCTCGAAGGGCAGGCCGACGTGGCGGGAGTCGTCCCCGCACGCGCGGGGATCTTCCCAGCAGTTCGCGCCGATCCTCGCCCAGCAGATCGTCGTCCCCGCACGCGCGGGGATCTTCCCGCGGGCACCGCGCCGTGGGCGGCGGTCGGGATGTCGTCCCCGCACGCGCGGGGATCTTCCCCGGGCGGTTACCTCCGCGTCCCGTTCCTGCCGGTCGTCCCCGCACGCGCGGGGATCTTCCGCGTCCAGCTTCGGCGACAAGATCAGCCTGCGGGTCGTCCCCGCACGCGCGGGGATCTTCCCACGGACCGGCGGATCATCCGGAGGGCTTTCACGTCGTCCCCGCACGCGCGGGGATCTTCCCGGCTACGGCACCCCCGGCGACCATCCCCAGTGGTCGTCCCCGCACGCGCGGGGATCTTCCCGAGGGTGTGTGGAACCTCGTCGTGCCGGAGGGGTCGTCCCCGCACGCGCGGGGATCTTCCCATCTCCAGGTGTAGAGGTATCCACATGTGGAGGTCGTCCCCGCACGCGCGGGGATCTTCCCATCTCCAGGTGTAGAGGTATCCACATGTGGAGGTCGTCCCCGCACGCGCGGGGATCTTCCCATCTCCAGGTGTAGAGGTATCCACATGTGGAGGTCGTCCCCGCACGCGCGGGGATCTTCCTCTGGCCACCGTGATGGTGTGCCTGTTCAGCCTGTCGTCCCCGCACGCGCGGGGATCTTCCACCGCCGAAGGGCACGACGGCGCCCGGCTGGTCGTCGTCCCCGCACGCGCGGGGATCTTCCTACCGATGACGGCTAGTGCGTTGTCCGCGAATGCGGGTCGGTTCTTGTTGATCAGGCGGCGTTTCGGACGTGGCCCCAGCGGTGCTGGCGCTCGGAGCGGATACGGGCGCGTTCGCGGCGCTGGACTTCCAGCACCGCTGGGTCGCGGCGGTGGGTGTTGCGCCAGCGCAGGTAGGCGTGCAGGTCGCGGGCGAGCGCCGGGTGGTTGGGCGGATCGCTGTTACCGAGGGCGAAGCCGCGCAGGGGGCCGAAGTGGGCCTCGATCGGGTTGGCCCAGGACGCCTGGGTCGGGGTCAGGCACAGCTCGGCCTTGTGTCGGCGGGCCCAGGCGCGGATCGCGGTCGTCTTGTTCCCGGACCAGTTGTCCAGGATCACGTAGATCGGGGCACCGTCCGGGCGGGCGGCTCGGATGCTTCGCACTGCGGCCAGGGTGTGGTCGGCTCCCTTGCGCTCGCGCACGACGCCCCACAGGGTGTCGTCACCGACCGAGTAGCAGCCGTGGAAGTAGCGGATGCCGTGGGTGCGGTGGTAGGTGGCCGGCAGCCGGTCAGGGTGGCCGGCCTTGGCCCAGCACAGCCCGTGGCAGGGGCGGATGGACAGCGGTCCGAACTGGTCGAAGGCGAAAGTACCGGTCAGGGAAACGGCGGGTCACCTCCTCGATCCGGGCCAGCTTGGTCTCCGCGTCCGGGTCGCAGGTCTCCTTCCAGGTGCGGGTGCGCTGGAAGGAGATCCGGTGCTGGTGCAGCAGCTCGCCCAGTCGTTGGCGGCCGACGATGACCGGGGGTACCCCGGCCGGCGGGTGGCGCAGATAGTCGGACAGCTTGCGCAGGCTCCAGCGGGTGAACGGCAGCCCCAACGCCCTCGGCCTTGTGCGGGCGACCTCGATGATGCGGGCCTCGCCGTCCGCGGTGATCCGCCACGGACGGCCGCCCGCCCACCGCGGGTCCAGGCAGTCCAACCCCCGGTCGTTGAACGCGTGGATGACGTCCCGGACGGTGTCGGGATCAGCGGCGACCAGGGCGGCGATCGCCTCGTTGGTGTTCCCTGACGCCGACGCCAGGATCATCATCGCCCGGCGGATCCTCACCGCGTCGTGCCGACCCCGCCGCACGATCCGCAGCAGGGCTTGTCCCTCCTCGTCCGTCAACCGACGGCCATGTACCGGCTTCGCCATCGCAGACCCCTCCCACGAGCAGGAGCAGATACCTGCGCATCACCGCAAACCGAGATCGCCACACCTCGCCCGGCAGACGTTCACGGACAGCGCACTAGGGGAAGGGGTCTCGGTGGTCGTCCCCGCACGTGCGGGGATCTTCCCGTCACACCGGCGGCCCGAAGGGGCGTGAACACATTGTCCCCGCACGCGAGGGGATCTTCCCGAGCCGGGCAGGCTGACGATCGCCGTGGGGATGTCGTCCCCGCACGCGCGGGGTCTCGCAAGGCGGCCGACGCTACCGGACGATGCCAGCCACGTCGTTCCGGCACTGGCGGGGCAGCGCGAGAACGACTTGTAAATCGTGGTTCCGGGGTTCGACGTCACCCCACGCCCGTACGACCCTTGTGGCCTGCGGCGGGAGTGACGTGGTGCGCGCCAGCGGACCACGAAGCGGAAATTACCAGTCGTCCTCGCGCCAGCCGGCGTCCTCGTGGCTGGCTACGTCGACGACAACGAGCACTATCTGCCGATGCCGCACCACCCGCAGGGCCCGCCGGCGAGTTGACCGGTAGCAGTCAGTGAGATCTCCGCGTCCGGCCATCGGCTGTCCTCTGCGTCGACCGCTGGCCGGGACGGACCGGGTCTTCCTGGTTTGCGATCAACTACGCGGTGTTACTGGCTGTGTTCTGTACCAGTAAGGGACAGCGTGACTGTTATGTCGTGGCGTCGCCGGCCATGCCCCGGCCGCGTGTGTGCGCATTGTGTGCGCGGATGCTCCGGCACGGCGCGACATTTTCCGGCACGTTCCGACACCGAAAATGCCCCGACCTCGGATTTTCCGGCATTGCGCGTCATTTCCCGGCACGTTCCGATACGCGGTATTCCGTCTTGTAATCGAGCGGCTAGGGGTTCGAGTCCCCTCGCCGGCTCCAGACAGATGGCCCCTGACCTGCGGTTTTGCAAAGAAAAAGATCATCTTTTCAAGATCGATAGGGGTTTGGGTGCGCATTGGGCGCGCATTCGGCGGGTTTGTGCAGGGAACGATCATGAATGGGGTGTCGCCTCAGGGTGCGGGGGCCGGGATCTGCGGTTGAGGCACCGTCCCGACAGCGGTGACGCTCTGTTACCGTCGCGCCGTCTGCTGCCTTGAGGCGCGGGCGGGACGCGGTCAGAACGATGTTCATCGGCTGACGGCGGCCGATCCGCCGTCCCACCCCCGGGTCGCCGTGGCGCGGGGATCGGACGTTCGCGGCGCCCCCAGGGTCAATCGTGGGCGTGGGCGTGTGCGCATGGGCCGATGGTGTCCGGGGCTTGACGCCTCCGGGTCTGGTTGTTGAAGTACGACAGGGCCGACAGTCGATCATTTTGCCGACCACGGTTACACCCTAAAACCTTGCTGGTGACGCCCTGTAGAGGTGGTGTGCGAGTGTCTCATGGGCCGTCGTGGAGGTTGCGGGGGCGTGGTCGGTGTGGACCGTTGCAGCTGTGAGGCGTGGGATTGCGTGGATTAGTGCGTGTTCGGCGTCGACGGCGATGGCGTGTGCCTGCACGATGGTGAGGTCGGCGGGTAGCACGATGTCTGCTTCGGCGCGTAGTTGGTGGCCGATCCACCGTAGTCGTATTGCTCCGACTTCTTGTACTCCGGCTGTGGTGGCCAGAGCCGTTTCGGCGGCGTCGACGAGGCTGGGGTCGACCGCATCCATGAGCCGCTGGTAGATCTCTCGGATCGCGTCGCGGAGGACGGCGAGGATCGCCACTGTGATCACGAGGCCGATGAGGGGGTCCGCGATCTGCCAGCCGGCCGCGACTCCGCCTGCACCGGCCAGCACGGCGAGGGAGGTGAAGCCGTCTGTTCGGGCGTGCAGCCCGTCTGCGACCAGTGCCGCGGAGCCGATTCTGCGACCTGTGCGGATGCGATAGCGGGCGACCCATTCGTTGCCGACGAAGCCGACGAGACCCGCGATTGCCACTGCGGGGAGATGGGACACGTCCCGCGGGTGGATCAGTCGATTGACTGCCTCGTAGGCCGCGAGACCGGCCGACGAGGCAATGACGAGTACGACGGCGACGCCGGCCAGGTCTTCCGCGCGGCCGTATCCGTAGGTGAAGCGGCGGGTGGCTGGGCGGCGACCGAGGAGGAACGCGACGGCCAGGGGAACGGCGGTCAGCGCGTCGGCCACGTTGTGGATCGTGTCGCCCAGCAGGGCGACGGATCCGGACGCGACGACCACGACGGTTTGGAAGAGCGCTGTCAGTCCGAGAACGACCAGCGAGATCCAGAGCGTGCGCATTCCTTCGGTGGAGGCTTCCAACTCGGAGTCCACCCGGTCGGCGGCGTCATGCGAATGTGGTCGCAGCAGGTGTGACACCCGTTGCGTCAGCCGTCGGGCGTGCCCCGAGTGGGTCGGTACGTGCTGGTGGGTGGCGTGTGCATGGCCGTGATCATGGTGGCGTGCGTGGCCGTGGGCACGATCATGGGCGTGTTCGGGCGATCCGTGCGGCTCCGCGCGGGATGCTGGCCGGCGATGGTCACGATTAGCGCCGGAGGAAGAGGCGTCATCGTCGTGTGGGGAAGGGGCGCCTGGGCCGCCGGGGGCGGAACGCGGCGAGGGTGAATCGGCCATACGCGCAGCATCACACGAAAGAATCATCGCGGCGACGGAGCAGAACCCCGCCTCTCCTACCTGCGAGTGTCTTGCAGCTTCGTATTTTTCGCAGGAGCTGCTGTTTCGCGTTCGGGCTCCGGCTCCTGTCATCCTGTTGCAGGTGCGGCATGTTCATCTAGGGGCAAAGACTTTTGGAAGGTCATCCTCCCGTGTGGCGTGTCTCGTCTGAGAGGATGCGAATGCTTCCTCGGTAGGAATGTTCGCCGCCAGTATGCGTGTGGCGCTGGTTGGGTAATCTTCTGGTGCCATCATCAAACATGTCAGGACTTCCATGACTGATCCATCACAGCTTGATGAGACCCCGCCTGCCGCCACGATGGATGGCGAGGATGCCGCGGCCGGTGGGCACATCGCGGTGGCGGTGGACGAGCCGGAGCGGCCTCACACCAGGCCGAGGCGGCCGGGGCGCTACGCGTTGTACGTGATCGTCGCGGTGGTGCTGGTGGGTGTCGGCGCGTTGCTTCCAGGTCTGGTCGGCCGGGCTCCGGGCGAAGGCTCCGTCGATGCGGGTTTCGTGCGGGACATGTCCGAACATCACGCGCAGGCTGTGCAGATGGCGATGGTGGCGTACCGGCATGGGGCCACTCCGGAGGTGCGGGGCCTTGCGTTGGACATTGGGCTGGGGCAGGAGCGTGAGGTAGGTGTCATGGCGGCCTGGCTGCGGGACTGGGGTTTGCCGAGTGTGTCCGGCGCTGCGCCCATGCTGTGGATGCACGACGATGGTGCCGCTACGGCGGATGGCGTCCACACCGGCCATGGGCAGAGGGACGGGACGGCTGCTGGTGGGCAGGTGGTGCGGATGCCGGGGATGGCAACGGAGCAGGAACTTGCGCAGCTCGCGTCCGCGACCGGGCGCTCGGTCGACATCGCGTTCCTGAACCTCATGATCCGTCACCATGAGGGTGGTATCGCGATGGCTCAGGACGCGTCCCGGTACGCCGGGGAGAAGAAGGTCCGGCACCTGGCCCGTGCCATGGTGGTCGTACAGGCCGGTGAGATCACCGCGATGCGCGCTGAGCTTCGCCGACTCGCAGCCTTTACCTGATCGGCGCTCACCGCGGGAACGGACGTGCGTTCCCTCCTGGGATTTGGCCTGGCTCTCCCGTCCCGGCGCTGCCGGAACGGGAGAGCTCGCCGTGTGAGGGCGCATCTTGTCAGGGTGGGTCAGTCGGCGGGTTTGGAACGGGGGTCGTCGAACCAGCCGGCGGTGAACTGGCGTAGCGCATCAAGATCGAAGGTGGTGCAGGTGAGGGTGCTGTAGGCGTGGATGGCCTTGAGTGGCTCGGTCAGCTCGCTGTTCGGGCCGCCGGCGACGCGACCGGACCCGGGATCGGTGACGAAGCCACGCAGCGCGGCCAGATCGTCGGGGGGAAGGTCGGGGGTGTACTGCACGATGACGAAACCGTCGCCGATGATGTGGCCGAACGCGTTGGCGGGGACCTGGTCGGTGGGGTCGAAGAAGTCGGCGGTGGGGTGGTTGGCGCTGAAGGGGAACGTCTCGGTGCGGTCCCGGACCTGGCAGCTGCCCACCGTCTGCGCCGTCGCGGTCTCCCCTCCGGTGACGGCGAGCGCGACTGCCGCGATCGCGCCGACCCCGGCCAATGTTCCGTGGGCCAGCCGGGTGTCGCGCAGGCGGGGCAGGACTGTGCGGACCACGATGCCGACCGCGACCATGCAGGCGATCGCGAGGAGCTGCCCGATTTCGATGCCGACGTTGAACGCCAACACCCTCGGTACCAGGCCGTCGTCGGGCAGCCCGAGATCCTGAAGGCGGGTCGACAGGCCGAGACCGTGCACCAACCCGAACGCGAACACAGCGGCGGCGACCCACCACCACCGCCGGGGCTGCCCGAGGACACCGACGACCCCGACGAACACCAGGCTGAGGGCGACGACGATGTCTACCGCGGTCGGGTTCACCTGCCATCCCTCGATGGTGGCGAGGAACAGGGTGATGCTGTGCCCGGCCGCGAACAGGGAGATCGTCTCGACCGCACGGCGGGGTCGTCTGGCCAGCACCAGCACGCCGGCGACGAACAGGAGGTGGTCCCAGCCCAGCAGCATGTGTTTGATGCCCAGGGGGATGAAGCCTTCGACGGTCTTGCTGGTCGCGCCGATGCCATGCGCCGACGCGGCGTGCGAGCCCACCAGTAGGAGCAGTACGACCGTGCCGGTCAGGAACGCGCCGCGGCGTACCGCGATCAGCATGCGAGAACCTTTCTCCGGGCAGCGCAGGGAAACAGCTTTGATTTCTTCGGTTGGAGGCCGCCCACGTGGGGCCGAATCAAACCGCCAGAGCCATCGGGGCGCTGGTGGGGAAAAGATCGTGGTCGAGGTGGTGCGCATCGGAGCGTTTCTCCTACAGCGAGGGCTGCGGCGTCGCTTCAGCGGGTCGCGGGCGCGCGGAACCGTCACGCGGCGTCGGACAGGCCGTGCGTGCGCTGGCAGCCATGGGTGGCGCGAGTCAAGGGTGGCCTGTGCGGCCCATGTCGGGTTCCGGCGCGAACGAGGATCCGTGGCGGTGCGCCGGTTCCGACGACGAGCATCTGGGCGGCCTGACGCGGCGCATCGCCCGCGCTGGAACGCTCCGGGCGTTCTCAGGTCTTGTGGGCGAAGCATCGGAGTCCACGACGTGGCACGACGGAACGATGTCCGTAGCGACCGTGCCGATCAAGCCCACGCGCTGCCCCGCACCAGCAATGGATCGCACGAGGTGCTGCTTGGCGTAGTGGACTATCGGCCGCGGGCTGTCCGTTCTCCCATCCGGTCAGGCAGGCAGGCCGAGCGGAGGCCCCCGCCGTGCGAGTGCATGGCGGAGCAGTTGCAGACCTACCGCGACCGACACGCGGCACGGGACAAGCGGACTCGGAGCATCGCAGGCAAGCGGCAAGGGCAACGCGAGACGGCGACGCAACCGTCGCAGCAGCCTGTGGGTCGCCGCGGTGGCACGGCGGCCCGCACGCCACAGCAGCCGCTCGCCGCATGCCAGCCACCACGCGAGGCACACCGCTGCCAGCAGATGCGCGCCGAGCATCAACGGCCCGCCGTGCAGCAGATCCACACCGTGCCCGTCGAGATGGCCAGCCGCCGGGCCACCCGCATCCGACCGGGCAGGGTGATGATGGTCTGCCTGGGCGGACATCGCGAACGCGATATGCAGGCAGAACTGCACCGCGACGACAAGGCCGACCAGACGCCGTCGGGTCACCCGCATCGCGGCCAGCCCCCAGCCGGCCCGCCAGGTGAGGAGAAATCCGACACCGGTAATGAGGAAGGACGGTGCGGGCGCGGTGGACGCGGCGTGCGCGGTAACGGCAAGCGCGACAGTGAGGACGGTGATCACGCCGGACCGGAGGATACGTCCAAGCGGGGTCGCCGCCCACGCGGCAGACTGCCGGGTTGGCAATGGTCCGGCATCGCCTGACCGCACAGTCGCCGGGATGCCCACGACGAAAGTGTAGAAGCGGCGAAGACCATGGTCACACCGCAAGGGCCTCAAGCAGGAACGGAAAGTCTGCGCGTGCGTTCTGCTGGCAGCAGTGCTGGGCAGAGACGTGTCGGCGTCCGACCGGATGACGCCGTCTTCGAAGCGGTGCCGCGGGCCAGCAGGACCCCTTGCGCCAGTATGTCGTCACTGGCGATCAGCCAGGGTGACCTGTGACGGACCGCGCGGCGGTGACCAGTGCCAGCACCAACCAGCCTGTCTCCCGTAGCCGGATCTCCGACATGATCTACCGGTGTGAACGGGACGGGCTACGGGGCTGGCCTCCAGCTGGGACGTCTGCTGCTGACCCAGTCCTCTATCGCCGCGACGGTCGCTGCGGGGCGTACGTCGAGCGTGGGTAAGTCGTGGAAGGCGACCGACACGATGTCGATCCCGTCCTCACGGCTGCCGATGTCCGCACCCCAGAGGACCTGCGCCGCGAAGAGAAGGTTGATCTCGTGGAAGGGTTCGCCGTCTTCGTCGTAGGCATGCTCGATGCAGCCTAGGAACTCGACGTTCCGGAC
>NZ_SJXI01000024.1:0-18981 GCF_004337455.1 Parafrankia sp. BMG5.11
CCCCCCACCCCCCCCCCCCCCCCCCCCCCCCCCCCCCCCCCCCCCCACCCCCCCCCCCCCCCCCCCCCCCCCCCCCCCCCCCCCCCCCCCCCCCCCCCCCCCCCCCCCCCCCCCCCCCCCCCCCCCCCCCCCCCCCCCCCCCCCCCCCCCCCCCCCCCCCCCCCCCCCCCCCCCCCACAACCACCACGACCACACCCACCTCCTCGACCTCATCGCCCGCCACGACACCGACGCCGCCGAAGCCCACTGGCGCACCCACATCGCCACCACACCCAGCCAGCCACCCAGCACCGTCATCGACCTGCTCGGCACACCGCCCGCCGCCCCGGGCCGCGGCCTCGAGGGCACCCGACCGGTGCCGATGCCGATGCCCCGGAACTCCTCGGGCTGACCGCCCAGAAGGCCCGCGCTGACCGCCCGCGAGACTCGGGCCAACCGGTCAGGAGACTCCGGGCCGGCCAGGGGACTCCGGCCGGCCGGTCAGGAGACCGTCGTGCGCAGCCGGACGAGGTCGGCCAGCTCCGGCGACACCTCCGCCAGCAGCTCCCGGACCCGCGCCACAGCCGGGACGGCCAGCCCGTCGTAGATCTCGGCGAAGACCGTGCGGGCCTCGCGCCGCGGCCAGCGGCCGGGCAGCAGGTCGATCGGAAGGTCCGGGTCGAGGCTCGGGAAGCGCCCCCAGGACTCCATCACCGCGGTGCGCGCGGCCAGTGCCTCCGCGCCGCGCACCTCGCCGTGGCGGACCCGTTCCAACAGGGGGGTGTAGGTGCGGACGAACTCCTCGTAGGTGCGCTGCAGCTCGGTGAGATCCCAGGCCGCCATCGGCGGGCGGGGGTCGCTGCGGCGTGCCTCCGACGTCGTGATCAGCACCGTCGACGCGATGACGCCCAACTCGGCGAACACCCGGCGGGCCGCCTCACCGGCAGACCGCGGGGTGACCCACATCCCGTCGTAGAGCGGAGCGAAGCCCAGCCAACGCAGCCGTGCGCGCACGGCGTGCCGCACGTCGCGCTGGTCCTCGGGGATGGAGAACGCCGCCACCGTCCAGCGCCCGTCCCACGGGTCGTGCCGCAGGCCGAAGGTGAAGATCCGGTTCGCCGACGCGAGGATCGCGGCCGAGGCCTCCGCTGTCAGCCCGTAGTAGGTGTTGCGGCCGATCCGGGACGACTCCAGCAGCCCGCGCCGCGACAGCCGGCTCAGCGCCGCCCGGGCACCGACCGTGCTGACGTCGAAATCCGCGAGCAGGCTGACCAGCACCACCGACGGGACGTGCTCCCGGCGGCCGGCCCAGTAATCGCCGAGCAGGGTGGTGAGCAGGTGCTGGGGCTGTGCGCCCACCTGGACCCTGGGCAGGTCGACGACGTCGGCCGTTGGAGGTGCCGGATTCGCTCCTTGGGCCCCGACCTGCGGCCGGCGGACGGTCGGGCGCCGGCCACGACCCGGATCACGGTCGCGACCTGCGAGCCGCGCGGGCGCTGTCACGCTCTCCGATTTTACGAGCCCCTACCGACATTCCACGCGATCGGTCCGGATCTCCTGTGGTCCGGGTGACGTCGGTCGGTCTCCCGACGGGCGACCTGTACGCTCGGCGACCATGAGCACTGGACGGGTGCGCGTACGGTTCGCGCCGTCGCCGACCGGCATCTTCCACGTGGGCGGGGCCCGGTCGGCGCTTTTCAACTGGCTGGTGGCCAAGGGCGCCGGCGGCGACTTCGTGCTCCGCGTCGAGGACACCGACGCCTCGCGGAACCGGCCGGAGTGGACCGAGGGCATCATCAGCGCGCTCGACTGGCTGGGCATCAGCCCCGGTGGCTACGAGGGCCCGGTGTTCCAGTCGGAGCGGGCAGGCCGGCACGCCGAGGCGGCCGCGGGCCTGTTCGCCGCCGGTCGCGCCTACTACTGCGGCTGCACCCGCGACGAACTCGCCGCCCGCACCGGCAACGCCCAGCACGGCTACGACGGCTTCTGCCGGGAGCGCGGGCTCGGCCCCGGCCCGGGGCGCGCGCTGCGGTTCCGCACCCCCGACAAGGGCACCACTGTAGTCCTCGATGTGATCCGCGGCACACCGGAGTTCCCGAACGACACCATCGAGGACTTCGTCATCGCCCGGGCGGACGGCTCGGCCGTCTTCCTCCTCGCAAACGTCGTGGACGATCTCGACATGGGCATCACCCACGTCGTGCGCGGCGAGGAGCACCTGTCCAACACTCCGAAGCAGCAGCTGCTGTGGGCGGCGCTCGGCACGCCGCCGCCGGTCTGGGCCCACGTCCCGGTGATCGTCAACGAGAAGCGCCAGAAGCTCTCGAAGCGGCGCGACAAGGTCGCGCTGGAGTCGTACCGCGCCGAGGGGTACCTCGCCGCCGCCATGCGCAACTACCTGATGCTCCTCGGCTGGGCTCCGCCCGGCGACGAGGAGATCGTCCCGTTCGAGACCATCGAGGCGTCGTTCCGGCTCGAGGACGTGAAGCCCTCTCCCGCGTTCTTCGACGAGAAGAAGCTGCGTGCCTTCAACGGCGAGTACATCCGTGCGCTGAGTGTGGACGGGTTCGTGGCGGCGTGCGAGCCGTGGCTCGTGCCCGCGGCCGACGTGCCCGCCGCGGTGGACGCGCCGGCCGCGGCGGGCTCGGGAGACGGAGCCGCGGGCGTGACCACGGCGGTGCCGGCCCCGCCGTGGTCACCGGAGCGCTTCTCCGCCGAGGTCTTCGCCACCGTCGCACCGCTGGCGCAGTCCCGGGTGGCGGTGCTGTCGGAGATCGTCCCGATGGTCGACTTCCTGTTCCTGCCCGAGGCGCCGACCGACGAGGCCGCCTGGGCGAAGACCATGAAGGGCCCGGCCCTCGACCTGCTCACCGAGGCGGCCGAGGCCTACGAGAAGGTCGCCTGGGACCACGACGTCCTGCGCGAGACGCTCATCGAGGTCGGGGAGCGGCACGGACTGAAGCTCGGGAAGGCCCAGGCGCCCGTCCGGGTGGCGGTCACCGGCCGGACGGTCGGCCTGCCGCTGTTCGAGTCGCTGGAGATCCTCGGCCGCGAGGAGACGCTGCGGCGGCTGCGCGCCGCGGTCGAGCGCCTCGGCACGGCGGCGAACCCGGCCTGAGCAAGCCCCGGGCCTGAGCCCGACAATCTGAGTGCACCGGCCTGACCGGCGCGGCCGGAGCGTGCGGCGTGCCCGTCCGGTGTCGTCGTGGGCCCGGGTCGTGGTTGGGACGGACCACGACCCGGGCCAGGAACCCGTCGGAGGGTGGGGGGTACCTCCGCCGGGTGGACCGGGGACCTTCGCGACAACACCGTCATCACAACACCGGCGCCATAAACGATGCTTAAGAACGGCTCAAGAGAGCCTTGGATCCGGAAGTGGTCACCCGCCGTGGGCCTTGCGGGCTGACATCGTGACCGACGCGACCTCCCGCGCGGGCGACATCGACCTTTAATGGAGTCGATGTCTACAGACCGCTACATCGAGCGCATCACGTCCCGCGAGGCGACGGTGAAGCGGCCCGCCACGATCCGCGAGGTCGCGGCGCTCGCCGGGGTCAGCGTGTCGACCGTCAGCAACGCGCTGGCCGGCCGGCGATCGGTCAGTGGAGCGTCCAGCGCCCGGGTTCGCGCCGCGGCCCACCGCCTCGGGTACCGGCAGGTCGACGCCGCGCGGCCGGTGCGGACGCCGACCCGGCACGCCATCGGCCTCGTCGTCCCGGACGTGAGCAACCCGTTCTTCGCCGAGATCGCGCACGGCGTCGAGACGGTGGCCCAGTCGTCCGGCTGGGCGGTGTTCCTCGGCAACACCGACCTCGACGACGCGCGCGAGGCCGACTACCTCGACCGCCTGGCCGGGGCGGCCGACGGGCTCCTGGTCTGCTCGGCGTCCGGGCAGACCGAGCAGCTGCAGCACCTGGTCGACAGCGGCGTCGCCGTGGTGGCCTGCGACGAGCGCCTGGAGCTGACCGGCGCCGGCGGGGTCTTCGCCGACGACGCCGCGGCCGGCCGGCTCGCCGCCGGGCACATCCTCGCCCGCGGCGCGCGCCGGATCGCGATGATCTGCGGGCCGGAGCACCTCACCACGGCCCGCGAGCGCCGCACCGGCTTCCGCGCAGAGCTGCAGGCGTCGGGACGCTCGCTTCCGCCGTGGCGCTCGATCGCCAGCCGGTACACGATCGAGGCGGGACGATGGGCGGCCGACCAGCTCCTCGCCGCCGATCCACAGATCGACGCGATCTTCTGCTCAAACGATCTGCAGGCCGTCGGCGCGGTGCGGGCGTTGCGGCACGCGGGCCGGCAGGTGCCCGGCGGTGTGCTGATCATCGGGATCGACGGGATCTCCTGGGGCGAACTCACCGAGCCGTCGCTGACGACGGTGGCGCGTCATCCCGAACGGCTGGGGGCCGAGGCCGCCCGGCTCCTCATCGAGATGGTCGGCGACGGCGCCCGGCCCCGCGAGATCGTGCTGCCGGTGGAACTGGTCGAGCGGGAGAGCACCCGCCGCGCCTAATGGCGATTCGGCCCCTCCCGACACGCGCGGATCAGCCGGTGGCGGACGCCGGCCGGCGGGGGCGCATCAGGCGGTGGGCGCAGCCGACGACGTATCGACGGAACTCCTCGTCGTCCAGCACCATCACCCGGGGGTCGGAGCCGGCGCCGCGTAACCCTGCCAGCAGCATGCCGGCCGCCACGACGGAACCCGGATCCGGATCGGGCCCGGCGAGCAACGCGACGAGGCGCTCCCCCAGCGTGGGGAACTCCGGGTACCGCTGCAGGATGGCCGTACAGGTCGGATCACCCTGCAGCAGCGCGTATAAGCGGCGGTTGGCGATGATGAGATCGGCCAGGCCGACGATCATCGTCTCGACCTGGGCGGCCCGGGAGCGCCGACTCTCGGCGAGCCGCACCAGCCCCATGAGCTGCTCGAGCGCCGGGCGCACCACCGCGAGGACGATCTCGTCCTTGCTCTTGTAGTGGTGGTAGACCGCCGCCTTGGTGACGCCCATCGCGTCCGCGATCATCTGGAGCGATGTGGCGCTCACACCACGCTCAGTGAACAGCTCCAGTGCGGTGGCCCGCAGGCGCTCCCGGCCGGCGCCCGGCCCAATCTGGCGTTCCGCCAGCTCGGCAGTCACGATCTCCGCCTCCCGTCCGGCCCCGGTCACCTCGCGCAGGGGGCCCTCATTGTGGCGCACCACACTCCCGCGGGGGACCGAGCGTACAGATCCGTGCGAACCACGCGCTGGACGTCCGTCCGGGCCGACCGCCCCGTACGGGGGGTACGGGGCACCGTCGAGCGGCGCCGAGGAGCCATCACCGGGGCCACAAACGAGGGTCTGGCCGGGCGTCCGCGTGAAACCCGCGACGCACGCGGGCGACCCCGCAAGGAGACGGACTCTTGGGCACCTACCTGTACCGGCTCGGCCAGGCCTCCCACCGGCACCGGCGGGTCGTCCTGGCGCTGTGGCTGGCGCTGCTCGGGCTGGCCGGCGCGGGCACCGCGACACTCCCCGGCGCGGGCACCGCGACCACACCCAGCACAGGCACCGCGGCCACATCCGGCGCGGGCACCGCGACCACATCCAGCGCGGGCACCGCGACGCCCGCCGGCACCGCAGCAGGGACTCTTGTCGCTGCGGGCTCGGAGTCGCAACGGGCGGCGGACCTGCTGCGGCGGCGGCTGCCGGGGACCGGTGCCGACACCGCGACGGCCCGGCTGGTCCTGACCCTCGACGCGGGCGACGGCGCCCGGGCCCGCCTCGACGACCCGGTCCACCGGCAAGCGATCGAGGACGTCCTCGCCACCCTCGGACAGGCGCCGCTCGTCGGGCGGGTGGGTGATCCCTTCGGCGGCAGCGGGCCCGGCGCCGACGGCGAGCCCGGCGCCCCCGGCGTCGGGTCCGTCGAAGGCGGGATCTCCAGCGACGGCCGGATGGCCTACACGCAGGTCACCTACACCGTCCGCGACACGCAGCTGACCGCCCGGGCGCGCGCGGCCCTGTTCGCCGCCGCGGGTCCGGCCCGCGCCGCCGGCATCGACGTCGAGTTCGGCGGGACGGCACTGGACGGAGTACCCGAGCGGAGCTACCTCGGCTCCGCTGAGCCGGCTGTCGCCGCGGGCATACTCGCGGCAGCTGTGCTCGCGGCGGTCCTGGGTGTCCTCATCGTGGCCTTCGGCTCGTCCGTCGCGGCCGCGCTGGCGCTGCTGACGGCGGTCGTCGGCGTGACGGTCGGCGGCTGTGCGGCCTGGGTCGTGACCAGCCGAACCGGAACCGGCCCGGCCACGCCGCTCCCGGTGCCGGTGCCGGTGCCGGTGGCGGTGCTCGGGCTCACCGTCGCGATCGGCGGCGCGCTGCTCGTCGTCACCCGGTACCGGAACGGGCTGGCGGAGGGCCGCCGGCGCGAGGAAGTGGCCGGGAACACGGTGGCCACCGCCGGGTCGGTCGTGGTCCTCTCGGGTCTGATGACGGCTGGCACGCTCACGGCGCTGTCGGTCGCCCGCGTCCCGGCGCTGACCACGATCGGCCTGGCGTCCGCCGGCATCATCATGATCGCCACTCTGGGCACGCTCACGCTGTTGCCGGCCGTCCTCGGATTCGCCGGAAGCAAAGTCACCGCACGGGCCACCGGCCGCGCCGGCCGCGGACGGGACGGCGGGGAGCGGTGGGGCCGGTTCGTCGTGCGGCGACGGATTCCGGCGCTCCTGCTCTCCCTCGCCGCCCTCGGCGCCGTCGCGGCGCCGGTGGCCGACCTGCGCCTGGGGCTGCCCGACAGCGGTGCGACCGCGTCCGAGGGCACCCAGCGCCGCGCCTACGACCAGCTCGCCGCGGGCTTCGGCGCCGGCTTCAACGGCCCGCTGCTGCTCGTGGTGGACGCGGCGGACAGCGCCGACCCCACCGCCGCCGCCGGCCGGGTACGGACGGCGGTCGCCGCGCTGGGCGCCGTCGCCCTGACCACCGAACCGCGGTTCGACCCCAGCGGCGACCTCGCGACCATGACCGTGATCCCCGTCAGCGGACCGGGCGATCCGGGCACGGCGGACCTCGTACGCCGCATCCGCGCCGAGGCCGGCGCGCTCGCCGTCACGACAGGCACCCGCGTCTGGGTCACCGGGCGGACGGCGATCGGCCTGGACGTCTCGTGGCGGCTCGCCCGGGTCCTGCCGCTCTACCTCACCCTGCTCGCCGCGCTGGCGATCGCGGTGCTCGCCATGGCCTCGCGCAGTGTCCTCGTGCCCCTGAAGGGCGTCCTGAGCGCCGGACTCAGCGCCGTGGCGGCCCTGGGTGCCATGGTCGCCGGGTTCCAGTGGGGATGGCTCGGCGGCTGCCTGGGGGTGGAACGGAGCGGGCCCGTGGCAGCCGTCCTGCCGATCGTCGTGATCGGGCTGCTGACCGCTCTGGCCACGAGCCACGAGCTGCACCTCGTGGCCCGGAGCCGGGCGGAGCTCCTCCGCACCGGCGACCCCGGCCAGGCCGTGGTGCGCGGCACCGCGGACGCCGCCCGGGCCGTCACGGCCAGCACGATCATCACGGTCGTCGCGTCAGGCGCGGTCGTGGCGGCCAGCACAGGCGTCATGGCCGGGGTCCTCGGGGCACTCGCCGCTCCGGCCGGCCCGATCACCGCGTCGATCGGTCTCGTGCTGGCGTTCGGTGTCACGGTGGACGCGTTCGTCGTCCGCCTGACGCTCGGGGCAGCGGTCATGTCCCTGCTCGGGCGGGCCGCCTGGTGGCTGCCGCGCCTGCCCGACCACCTGCCCGCGGCCGCCTCGCCCGGCCCGGCGGCGTCCCCTCCCCTGCCCGCCGAGGTGCCCACGCCCGCATCGACGCCCGTGCCCGCCTCGATGCCCGCGTCCGCAGCGGTGGCGACGCCTGCTGTGGCGCCCGCGTTGGCTTCGGTACCAGGGCCCGCCGAGGTGCCCACGCCGGTTTCGGCTGAGGCCGGCACGGGTGCCGGGGCCGGGGCGTCAGTCTGAGCCGGGTGCCGGGTCCGGACCGGGTGCCGTGGCCGGACGCGGGGTGAAACCACGCAGGCGCAGGCTGTTGCCGACGACGAACAGCGAGCTGGCCGCCATCGCCGCCCCGGCGAGCATCGGGTTGAGCAGGCCGGCCGCGGCCAGCGGCAGCGCGGCGGCGTTGTAGGCGAAGGCCCAGAACAGGTTGCCCTGGATGGTGGCGAGTGTCCGCCGGGCCAGGCGGATCGCGTCCACGGCCGCGAGCAGATCGGCCCGGACGAGAGTCAGGTCACCGGCCTCGATCGCGACGTCCGTGCCGGTTCCCATCACCAGACCGAGGTCCGCCTGGGCCAGCGCGGCGGCGTCGTTCACCCCGTCACCGACCATCGCCACCACCCGGTTGCCGGCCTGCAGCCGGCGCACGACCTCGGTCTTCTCCGCTGGCAGGACTTCGGCGACCACGTCCTCCGGGGCGATCCCCACCTCCGCCGCGACGGTGGCCGCGACGGAGGCGTTGTCGCCGGTCAGCAGAATCGGGCGCAGGCCCAGTCCCCGCAGCTCGCGGATCGCGGCGGCCGAGGTCGGCCGGACCGCGTCGGCGATGGTGAGCACGCCGCGGGCGCGCCCGTCCCAGGAGACCGCGACGGCGGTGCGGCCGGCGGCCTCGGCCGTGCGGGCGATCTCCGCGAGGTCCGTGGGCAGCGGCTGCGAGCACCCCGTCAGCAGCCTCGGACGGCCGACCAGCACGGCGCGGCCGGCGACCAGTCCGCGCACCCCGAGGCCCTCCTTGGTGGCGAACTCGGTGACGCCGGGCAGCTCCGCGGACGACCGCTCCGCTGCCGCGGCGGCGGCCCGGCTGATCGCGCGGCCCACCGGGTGCTCGGAGGCGTTCTCCAGGGCACCCGCGAGCCGCAGCACCTCGTCCCGGTCCTCGCCGGCGGCGGTGGCGACGTCCAGGAGGGTCATCTCGCCGGTCGTCACCGTGCCGGTCTTGTCCAGGACGATCGTGTCGACCCGGCGGGTCGACTCCAGCACCTCGGGTCCGCGGATGAGCAGGCCGAGCTGGGCGCCGCGTCCCGTGCCGACCAGCAGGGCGGTCGGCGTGGCGAGGCCGAGCGCGCACGGGCACGCGATGATCAGCACCGCGACGGCCGCGGTGAACGCGGCGGCCAGGCCGTCCCCCCGGCCCGCCCAGTAGCCGAAGGTGAGTGCCGAGAGCGCGAGCACGACCGGCACGAAGACGGCCGCGATCCGGTCGGCGAGCCGCTGCACCGGCGCCTTGCCGCTCTGTGCCTCCTCGACGAGACGTCCGATCCTCGCGAGCTGGGTGTCCGCGCCGACCCGCGTGGCGCGGACGACGAGCCGGCCCCCCGCGTTCAGGGTGGCACCGGTGACGTCGTCGCCGGGACGGACCTCCACCGGGACGGACTCTCCGGTGAGCATCGACGCGTCGACGGCTGACGCGCCCGCTACGACCACCCCGTCCGTGGCGATTTTCTCCCCCGGACGGACGACGAAGAGGTCACCGACGCCGAGCTGATCGACCTCGACTCGTTCCTCCCTGCCGTCGCGGAGAACGGCGACGTCACGCGCCCCCATGGCGAGCAGCGCGCGTAGCGCGGAGCCGGCGCTGCGCCTGGCTCTGGCCTCCAGGTACCGGCCGGTGAGGATGAACGCGGTGACGCCGGCCGCCACCTCCAGGTAGATGCTGTCCGCCCCGGCACCGCGAGTGACGGTGACACTGAAGTCGTGGGTCATCCCGGGCTCGCCGGCGTCGCCGATGAACAGCGCGTACAGCGACCATCCGAAGGCGGCGAGGGTGCCGATCGAGACGAGCGTGTCCATCGTCGTCGCGCCGTGGCGCAGGTTCGTCCACGCCGCCCGGTGGATCGGCCAGCCGCCCCACACTACGACGGGCGCGGCGAGCGTCAGCGACAGCCACTGCCAGGAGTCGAACTGCAGGGCCGGCACCATCGCCAGGAGCACCACCGGGACGGTCAACCCGACGACCACACGCAGCCGGTCGCGCAGGGCGCGCACCCGGCCGTCGGCGGGGAGACTCTCGTCAGCCGCGCTACCGCCGGCAGTACTGCCGGCGGCGACGCCGTCCGCGGCGGTGCTGTCCACGGCGGTGCTGTCGTCGGCCCGGTCTCCGGTGGCGTGGTCCGAGGCGGGGCGGTTCGCCGCGTCACGGGCGCCGGTTCGCGCGGCCGGTCGGGACGGCGCGGGCGGCGGGATCGTCGCCGTGTAGCCGGCGGCCTCCACCTGGGCTACCAGCCGATCGGCCGGCAGGCCGGCCGGGAAGCTGACCTTGGCCTTCTCCGTGGCGTAGTTGACCGTGGCGGTGACGCCGTCCAGCTTGTTCAGCTTCCGCTCGACACGAGCCGCGCAGGATGCGCAGGTCATCCCGCCTATCACCAGATCCACCTGGCGCCGGTCGGTGGCCGGTGGGCTCATCGGTTCTCCCAAGGGGACGCGGGTGCGCGGGCAGGGTCAGTGCGTGTGCGCGGAGGTGGGCGTCCGCGTCGGCGTGGGTGTGGGCGCGGCCCCGTCCACCGGGACCGTCATGGTGAACTCCGCGGTTCGCACCTGTCCGGCGTGCTTGAAGTCCAGGAAGAGGCGGTAGGCGCCGGCCGACGGGAACTCGGTCATGAACGACAGCGCGGGATCGCCGCTCCCGGGACTGGCCGTGGGATCGCTCATGCCGCCGTCGAGACCTCCGGGCGTCGCCACGGCGCCGCCGGTGGAGCCCCCGCTCTCTCCCGGGTGGACGTGCAGGTAGGCGAGATCACCCTGCCGGATCACCACCAGATGACCGAGCGAGCCCAGGTACGGCTCGAGATCGGTGACCGGCCGTCCGGCGCGGGTGACCGAGAAGACGAGGTCGCTCATCCCGTCGGGGCTGGCCCGCCCGTCGAGCGTCACGGTGTACCCACCCGCCACTGTCGCGGTGCGCGACGGCGCCGGCAGCGTGGCGGGGCGCAGGTCGCCGCCCACGGTGAGGTCCGTGCCGAGCGTGATCGTGGACGCGGCCGGCGAGCTACCCGAGATCCCGAAGATCTCGGAATTCCCGGAGATCTCCGACATGCCGGAGATCTCGAAGGTGCCGGGCGTGACCGGAGCGACCGGGACTCCCGGAACGCTCGCCCCGTCCGCCACGCGGCCGGCCGCGGTGCCACCGGTACCGGTGTCGGCGCCGGTACCCGTGCCGCCGCCGGTGCCAGTACCGCTGTCGGTGCCGCCCGGCGTGGACGTCGGAGCGAAGTCGGCGAACACGCGGTAGACGCCGGGCGCGGACAGTCGGAGCGGGACGCTCCACGTGCCGGCGGCGTCACGGGTGGGGTGCAGGTGCTGGTAGCCGGTGAGGTCACGCCGCACGACGATCAGATGCAGGTCTGCGTCGTGTACCCGGGTGAAGGCGGTGAGCGGGCGGCCGTCCGGGCCGAGGACACGGAAGGTGTAGGGCTGCGAGCGGCCGGCGGGCCAGGTGAGCGTGTCGGGCGCGAGCGTGTAGCCGCCCGCGGAGATCGCGAGCCCGGCCGCGGTGGGATCACCGCTGGTCACGCCCGGCGCGCCGCCCGGCACGGCGGAGGCCTCGTGGCCACGGGCGCCGGTCTCGGCCGCACCGTTGGACTCCTCGGACGGCCCGATCGTCGTCCCGACCACATAGGAGACACCGAAGAGCACGGCCAACGCGAGACCGAAGCCGCCGATGCGGGTCAATGCGTTCATCGTCCGTCCCTTCGCCCCGGCTGGTATAAGACTCACCCAGACGTTACATACCCCTAGGGGGTATACGTCAACGCCTCGCGCGGGTCGGTGGCGCTGCTCTCACACCTTCGGACAGCGCCGCGACACCGCGGCCGCCGCATGCGCGCACCTGCGCGAGGTCACCCGGGACCAAGACGCCGAACGCCCCGACCAGCGCAAAAAGGGAACCGGCGTGTCCGGCTCGCTACTAACGCAGGACGGTCGGCCGCCGGAGAACCACAATGGGTAGGTCGGACGTTCCGGGCAGTACTGCTCGGAGAAAGGAGGGTGTTCCTTTGCTTGAGGATTCCCGGCCTTTTCCGCCGGGCAGCCTGCCAGCGCGGCTGAACCCGGCGCTGCGCCAGCAGCTTCTCTCCCTGGGAGGAGTGCGCCACTACCTGCACGGCGAGATGCTGATGCGGGAGGCCGAGCCGTACGGCGAGGTGATCCTGATCCTCGACGGCTTCGTCAAGATCACCGCGAACGGAGAGGAGAACCGGCTCGCCTTCCTCGTCATCCGGTCCCGGGGCGACATCCTGGGCGAGATCAGCGCCATGGACCAGGACACCCACACCGGAACCGCCACCGCCGCCGGGCCGGTCGCCGGCCGGGTGATGAGCGCGACAGCCTTCCGCTCGTTCCTCGAGCAGAATCCCCCGGCCGCCTTCGCGGTCGCCGAGACCGTCGCGAACAAGCTGCGCAACTCGATCCGGCGCCGGGTCGAGCACGTCGACGGCTCGGTCCGGGGCCGGCTCGCCCGCATTCTCATCGAGCTGGCGACGCTGTGGGGGCGGGCCTCCGACCGCGGTGTCCAGCTCGCCGTGGGCCTGAGCCAGCCCGAGCTCGCCGCCCTGGTCGCCGCGGACGAACGCTCGGTCAACCGTGCGCTCGCCGAGCTGCGAAACATGAAGGTCGTCGACGTCGGCTACCGCCGCGTCATCGTCCTGGACCTGGAGGGCCTGGAACGGGTGGCATTCGGCCGCCAGGATCGACCCGACGGGGCCAGCAGCCCGAGCTGACGAGGAAGGCCGCCTGTGCCAACGCTGATATCTTGATGGCCCCAGACGTGACGCCGGTGGGAGACGCCATGGCGGTCCAGGTTCCGCGGGCGCCCCAGCGCAGCGCGCGGGCGTCCGAGATCGTCGCGGAGTCCATTCGCGTCCAGGTCGCCAGAGGGGAACTTCGGCCGGGTGATCGTTTCCCGACCGAAGACGAGCTCATGGAGATCTTCGGCATCGCCCGCACGACGCTGCGCGAGGCGCTGCGCATCCTGGAGGCCGAGGGCCTGGTCACCGTCCTGCGCGGGCGGCACGGCGGGCCGCGGGTCACCAGTCCGACCGTCGACCACGTCGCCAAGGCCTTCGCCCTGCTCCTGCAGCTCGAGGGCGTGACGATGAGCGACATCCACCAGGCGCGGGAGCTCGTCGAGCCGACCCTGGCCCACACCCTCGCCCAGACCAGAACCCCGCAGATGCTCACCGAGCTGCGCGCGGCCGTCGAGGCCGCCGAGGCGGCGGCCGACGCCGACGACGGCCCCGCCTTCCTCGACGCCGCCGCGGCCCTGCACGCGACGATCGCCGAGCACGGAGGCAACCGGTCGCTGGGCATCTTCGCGCAACTGCTCCACGAGGTGGCCGTCCGCTGCCACGAGGCGTCCGGGCGGGTGGCCACCGCCGAGGACCGCAGGCGCGCCGTCCGCTACTACCGCCGGCTCTACAAGCTCGTCGAGGCCGGCGACGCGGCGGGCGCCCGGGAGCACTGGCGGTCCCGGGTGGCCCACGCGGGCGAGGCGGGCCCGACGACCGGCAAGGAGGGGGACGAGCCGGTGGACGTGTTCGCCCGCCCGACCGAGCTCTCCGGGCCGGGCGAACGGACGGCTGCCGTGCGCCGCCGCTGACCCGTCCAGCGAGACCTCCCGGCGGGGCCGCAGTCGAGGGGGTAACCGGGGTTTGCCAGGCTTGAGGGCATGGATCTGCGGATATTCGTCGAGCCCCAGCAGGGCGCCTCCTACGCGCGCCAGCTAGCCATGGCCAAAGCGGCCGAGGAAGGCGGATTCGACGCCTTCTTCCGCTCCGACCACTACCTGCGGATGGGGCCGGGCAGCCCGCTGCCGGGCCCGACCGACTCCTGGGTCACGCTGGCCGGCATCGCCCGCGAGACGTCCACGATTCGCCTGGGCACCCTGGTGACGAGCGCGACCTTCCGGCTGCCCGGGCCGCTCGCCATCGCCGTCGCCCAGGTCGACGAGATGAGCGGCGGGCGAGTTGAGCTCGGTCTCGGCGCCGGCTGGTTCACCGCGGAGCACTCCGCCTACGGGATCCCGTTCCCACCGGTCGGCGAACGGTTCGAGCGGCTGACCGAACAGCTCGCGATCATCGAGGGACTGTGGCGTACCCCGGCGGGCGAGACGTTCTCCCACCAGGGCAGCCACTACATCCTGACCGACAGCCCGGCGCTGCCCAAGCCCGTCCAGCGCCCGCATCCGCCGATCATCATCGGCGGTCACGGGCCGCGGCGCACGCCGGCGCTTGCCGCGCGCCACGCCGCCGAGTTCAACCTCGCGTTCGCCCCGCCGGCACAGGTGTCAGCGCAGTTCGGGCTGGTCCGCAAGGCCGCCGCCGCGATCGACCGGGATCCGGATGATCTCGTCTACTCGGTGGCACTCGTGGTGTGCTGCGGCCGGGACGACGCCGAGCTCAAGCACCGCGCCGAGCGGATCGGGCGTGACCTCGACGAGCTGCGTGAGAACGGCCTGGCCGGCACCCCGGCCGAGGTGATCGAGAAGCTCGCCGTCTACGGCCCGGACGGCGCCGGAGCGAGCCGGGTGTACCTGCAGGTCCTCGACCTGGACGACCTCGACCACGTGGCGTTGCTCGCCGCCGAGGTCCTCCCCCGGGTCTGACCCGGGTCAGACCCGGGTCAGACCCGGGCTACGCGCCGGTCCGGCCCGTCGCCTCGGTGGCGAGCTCGCTCGCGAACCACTCGATGGTCCGGACCAGCCCGTCGCGCACGTCGACGACCGGCTCCCAGCCGAGTTGCTGACGGGCGAGGGTGATGTCCGGCCGGCGGACCATCGGGTCGTCGCCGGGCCGCGGCACGAACGTGATCGGCGCGTCGGAGCCGATCAGCTCGACCACCAGGCGCGCGGTGTCGATGATCGTCATCTCGTGCGGGTTGCCGAGGTTCACCGGGCCGGGCAGGCCGCTGCGCAGCATCCGCACGATGCCCTCGACGAGATCGTCCACATAGCAGACCGAGCGGGTCTGCATCCCGTCGCCGGCGACGGTCACCGGCTCACCGCGCAGGGCCTGGGAGACGAACGCGGGAATCGCCCGGCCGTCGTCGGTGCGCATCCGCGGCCCGTAGGTGTTGAAGATCCGGATGATCGCCGTGTCGAGCCCGTGCCGGTTGCGGTAGGCGGTGGTCAGCGCCTCGGCGAAACGCTTGGCCTCGTCGTACATGCTGCGCGGGCCGATCGGGTTGACGTGCCCCCAGTACGACTCCTCCTGCGGGTGCACCAGCGGGTCCCCGTAGACCTCGGAGGTCGACGCCAGCAGGAAGCGGGCGCCCTTTGCCCGGGCGAGGTCGAGCGTGTTGAGCGTGCCGTGCGCGCCTGCCTTCAAGGTCTCAATCGGATACCGGGCGTAGTCGAGAGGCGACGCCGGTGACGCGAACTCCAGGACGGCGTCGACCGTCCCGGCCACCTCGACCCGCTCGGCGACGTCCTGCTCGAGGAGCTCGAATCCTGGCCGGTCGAGTAGATGCTCGACGTTGCTCTTCCGCCCGGTGAGAAAGTTGTCGATGCACACAACTTCCTCACCATCCAGGAGCAGCCGATCACAGAGATGGCTCCCCAGGAAGCCCGCGCCTCCCGCGACGACGACACGCATAACCGAAAAACCCCCAGCACTGGCAGCTCAACGAATACCGACGAAAGAACACCCACCACCGATGTCGGCGGTGGCCTATCCCCGCTGCCTCTCGGGCCGGCGGACCTCATGGCGCGCGATCGCCTTGAGGTAGACCTCCTCGCGGCGCTCGGCGATGCGCGCCGGATCCAGCTCAGCGGTGCCCATCCGACCGCGCAGGCCGACGACGGCCGCGTGGTCCTGGTCGGTCAGGAACGGCTCGAGAGCGTCCGCCATCGCGTCCGGGTCCTCCGGCGGCACGACGGCGCCGCCCTTCCAGCGGTCGACCCAGGTCGAGACGCCGGTCGTCGCCGTGGCGACCACCGGGCGAGCGGCGGCCATCCCCTCAAGGCCCGCGATAGAGAAGCTCTCGAACCGGCTCGGCACGACGACCGCCCGGCCCTCACCGTAGAGCACCGGAAGCTCCGTGCGGGAGACATGCCCCTCGAACCGGATCGGAACGCCCAGATCAGCGGCCTTCCGCTCGAGCCATGCCCCGGTCTCGACGCCTTCGATCCGACCGGACGACTGCCCGACGAAGATCAGCTTGGCCTCGACTCCCCGCGCCAGTAGCCGGGACGCGGCCTCGACGAGCACGTCCAGCCCTTTGCGCCACTCCAGCCGGCCGACCACGACCAGGTTCGGTCCGGTGTGCTCTGCCGTGGGGACGCTCGCGAACGGCACGTTGTCGAACGGGTACGGGATTACGTCGACGTCGGTGTCCGGTCGCAGCCAGTCGAGCTCGTACAGCGTGTCGACGAGGAGCTGGGACGGGGAAGTCCGCGCGTCCGCTCGCAGCGCCGAGAAGCGGTCGATGCGGTCGGCCAGCTCCCCCTTGCGGCTCAGTTCGGGATCCCGCAGACGGACGTCCATCATCGTCGGAGTGTGCAGGTGGATCACCAGCGGCGTACGCCGACCGAGAGCCGTGAACAGGCCCCGTGTCTCGCCGTCCTGTGTCTCGATGACGTCCGGGTTGATCCCGCTCCGCCGAAGCCAGAAGCCGTACGACACCGCCAGTGAGGCCCGCAGCGACAAGGAGTCACGCGGATGATCCCGGCCGTTGATCAGCTTCGCGGCCGGCCCCAGGTATCGAGTGACAGGCGCACGCAACAGCGGGCGGCGGTGAACGTGAACGCCGTCGAACACGTCGTCGCGGATACGGCGGCCCTGAGTGCACAGCACATGAACCTCATGGCCGCGCCGAACCAGTGCGTGAGCGATGTCATGCGTGTAGACGCCAGCGCCATCCCAGATGATCGGTGGGTACTGCTCGCATAGGAAAGCGATCCGCATGCACAACTCCAGGCGACCAGCAGGCCAGGTAACTCCGGGCGGCCCATAGTAGTACCGACGCCCCGCCTACCAGCAGTCCGCCCGCCACAACCACCTAATGCGGCCACGACATGCGGCCGCGATAGACACAACAGCACCCTCACGTGAGGGGAATTTACCTCTACATGGCTGTAGAACTTTGCCTGGGCGTTCCAGGGAATTCCCCGCCGACATTCCGGCGAGGACGGCGGATCACCCTTACAGACACAGGGAGAACCGAACCTGATTCCTGCCGCAACCACCCTGAACCGATCACTCACCGACCGCTCCGAACAGCTGCCCGACCGTGGCCCGGGGACGGTTCCCGGACCCCACTAAGCGCCCCAGCCGGGCCCCGTTCGACGCGCGGGTCCGACACTGCATGACCTGACACAGTCGGCGCCGACCGATCCGCCGCACGCGAGCGGAACGCGATGCGGATACGAATACGGGCGTGACCGGAGCCAGGGCCAGAACCCGGACCGGCGACGCGGCCATGCCCACGGCCACCGCCCAGACACAGACACAGCCACCGCCACCGCCCAGGCACTGCACACGGACCCGGCCACGGGCGGCCCGCTCACGGCTCCAGAGGCCTACCTAGCCCGCCCCGAGTACACGGCAAACCGCCAGGTCTTGACCGCGCAGTCGACGGAACCGAAGCCCGCCTGCCGCAGCCACCCGAGTTGGTCGTCGAGCGGAGCGCACCGATCGTGGGCCATGCGCGCGAGCGCCCCCGCCCATTCCTCGTCGTCCGAACCCGCGCCACGGGCCCATCGCTCGTGCATCCGCTCGTACCTCTGGGTGGTCTCCTCATCAGGCCCAACAATCTGTTCCAGATTCACGAACAGACCACCGGGAACAAGTACCGAACGGACGCGCCGGAACAGGTTCCGCTTGGCCTCGTCGTCCAGATGGTGGATCGCCAGCGCCGAGACGGCCGCGGCGAAGGGACCCACCGGCAGCGGGTCGGTGAGGTCGGCGACCGTCACACCCACCACATGAGCCCGGAGCCGAGACACCGCGCGGTCGATCATCGGACCCGACCCGTCCATCAGATGCAGCCTGGCACCGGGCACGACCCCGATCACCGCCGCAGACAACAGGCCGGTTCCCGCGCCCAGATCCAGCACCACCGGTTGCGCCCCACCCAGTTCAGCCACCAGATCCCCGACCGCGCCGTAGAGCAGATCGAAGAACGGAACCAGCCGGCGACGCTGCGCGTCGTAGGCCTCCGGATCCCAGATCATCTCACCATATGAGATTATAGTCTCACCCATTGGACCAGTGTAGGTCAGAACAGGCGAACGACGCAGCACTCGGAGCAGGTCGAAAGCCCGACGACCTCGGGCCGATCGACGCCGTGCTACTCACTCACGACCACCGCGGCGACAACCTCGACGATGCGGACCACACCTGTTGGCACACACCAAAACCGTCATCGCCACGTTCCCGGCGCGAGACGCGTCGGGGGCTGCGCTTGGGGAGTTGCCCCCTGGACCACGACGGTTCTCACCGAACTGGAGCCCGGCACCCTGGCGTCCGAGACCGATGTGGCGTCTACCACCCCGGGCCGATCTCCCATTGAGGTCACCGCAATACCGTGCCGCCATGGACCGCCACTGATCCGCCCAGTCGTCGGCCATGTCATCGGCTTCGTGCTGCGCCGGGCCGGCCAGAAACACGGGGTGCTGTGGATTTCAGGGGAGGCCTTCCTCTACCGCGCCGTACGCGAGGTCGGCGATGGTTGACGGTCGACACCGCTTTCCTCCATCTGGGCGGAGTCCGGTTCCCGCTCACCGGCCCCGTCCGATACACCACGACCGGACACAATGTGGTCGCCTCTGCGGTCAGACGCGCCCCCGCGTCACGATCCCGGTTCACGACGAGGACTGGATGCACTTCCGACAGGGACAAGAATCCATCGAGTGTGACGTCGCCCGTACACCCGACGATGTACGCAAAGCTTTCCGATGGGCGCCCATCGGCGAACCAGCTAAGGTCGACTCCGACTATCTTCGTAGGGTAGGCGACTGGCGCGGTGGCATCTCGCTTTAGGAACAAGGTCCGGTACCTTTGTCC
>NZ_SJXI01000025.1:0-27905 GCF_004337455.1 Parafrankia sp. BMG5.11
GTCAGATCACCACGCGTCATACCACTGTGCTACCAGCCGAAACACCCACACGAAGGATGAACACCCCGATTGTGATCCAGACTCAGAACAGGCCCTAGGGGCCCCCTCACGTATTAGGAAGCCCCGGTGAGGGTGGTCGGTGCAACCCGTGGTGGACCTCCCGGCCTACACTCCGGAACAGACGTGCTCGACAAGTGCCGGGGGGTGCTGAGGACGTCTACGGTGGCGGTTCGGACGTGGGTGGTCCGGCCGCGGGGGGCCGACCGCCGAGCTACCACCCATGGGACGAGACGAAGGAGCACGCGGGCCGTGGCAGGTGGCAACGCCATCCGGGGGAGCCGGGTCGGGGCAGGGCCGATGGGGGAGGCCGAGCGGGGCGAGACCGCCCCTCGGCAGCGGATTTCCTTCTGGTGCGCCAACGAGCACGAGACGAAACCGGCCTTCGCGGCCGACGCCTCCATCCCGGACACGTGGGACTGTCCGAGCTGCGGCTTCCCGGCCGGGCGGGACCGTGAGAACACGCCCGCCCCGCCGAAGACGGAGCCGTACAAGACACACCTCGCCTACGTGCGGGAGCGTCGCAACGAGAAGGACGGCGAGGCGATCCTGGCCGAGGCGCTGGCGAAGCTGCGGGGCGCGCCGGCCAACTGACCGGCGCACCGCAGGGCACCGGGCCGGCGATGCCGCGTGACGGCGGTTCGTCCGGCCCGGGCCCGGCAGAGATGATCGGCTCCACCGGATCGATCGTCGCCGGCCGGGTCGTCGCCGGCCGCTACCGGCTGATCGAATGCGTCGGCGCCGGCTCGATGGGCACGGTGTGGCGCGCCCTCGACGTGCTGCTGCGGGCCGAGGTGGCCGTGAAGGCCATCTGGATCGGCGGCCGCGCGGGTGCTCCGGGCCCGGACGGCGCCGACCCGCAACGGCTGGCCGCGGCCGTGCGCGAGGCCCGCAACGCCGCCCAGCTGCGGGCGAACCCGCACGTGGTCTCGGTGACCGACGTCATCCAGGACGGCGGCCTGCCGTGGATCGTCATGGAGCTGGTCGCCGCCACGTCGCTGGACACAGCGGTCCGCCGCGGCGGACCGCTGCCGCCGCGCCGGGTGGCCGAGATCGGGCTCGCCGTCCTGGACGCGCTGACCGCCGGCCAGCGGGTCGGCCTCCTGCACCGTGACGTGAAGCCGTCGAACATCCTGCTCGCCGACGACGGGCGGGTGCTGCTCACCGACTTCGGCATCGCCACCAACGTCGCGGACACGACCGACGCAGGCGCGAGCGGCAGTGCGGGAACCCCCGCCTACCTCGCGCCGGAACGGATCACCCGGGGCCCGGCCTCGCTCGCGGCCGACCTGTTCTCCCTCGGCGCCACCCTCTACTTCGCCGCCGGCGGCATCCCGCCGTTCGCCCGCGAGACGGTGCCGCTCACCCTCGGCGCGGTCCTGCACGTCGATCCACCCGCGCTGACGGACACCGACGCGCTGTGGCCGGCGATCGGCGGCCTGCTGGTCAAGAACCCACAGGCGAGGCTGAGCGCGGAGGGCGCGGAGGTCCTGCTCACCCGCGTACTGCGGCTGGTCCCCGGCGAGCCGGACAATGCTGCCGCGCGACCATCGACCACGCGCCCACCGACCGAGCCGCCCGCCGCCCGGCCAGCGCGGCGGCAGACGGCCGCCCCGCCAATGGCCGGGTCCGCCCCGCGGCCAGTGCCACCAGTGCCACCAGTGCGGCCAGTGCCTGCGCCGTGGCCGGTGCCTCTCCCGGACGGCCCGCGCCGGCGCCGTCCACTGGTCGCGCTCGCCGCCGGTGTGGGGCTCGTGCTTGTCCTGGTCGCCGCCGGGCTGCTCTGGGCCGCGCGGGACGAGCGCCCACCGTCCACAGCCGGCCCACCGTCCACAGCCGGCCCGCCGCCCGCCGCCGACCTGCTGCCCGCCGGCATGGCCGGCACGTGGGTCGGATCGGTGACCCAGGGGCCGATCGAGTTCGGCGTCGAGATCGTGCTCAGGCGCGGCGGCATCGGCGAGATCGTCGGTGACAGCGACTATCCGACGGACGGCTGCGCCGCGCGGCTGCGCCTCCTGGAGGCCGGCGCTGACCGCGTCACCGTCCAGGAACGGCTGTTCCGCTCGGGCGCGCTGTGTCGTGGCGCCGAACGGCTCGTGCTGGCGTTGCGCCCCGACGGCCGGCTGGCCTACACCTTCCCCGCGACGAATATCAACTCAACGGGTACCGGCGTTCTCACCCGGCGCTGACCGGCGGGGCCGGTGCCGGCCGGTTCACCCCCGCTGGGTGAGCGTGGCGGTGCGCCGCGGCGCACCGAGTGGGTATGAGTCGGGTCTCGCCGGCAGGTCGGTCACGCCGGCGGAGTGCCCGTGAGCTCCGGCCGGCGGCCGCCGCGTCGCCCGATCCGCGGCCGCGGTGCCGCGGTCCGGTGGGCCGCGACGGTGAGAGGAGGAATGGTGGACCCCGACTTCCCGTTGCTCAGTGTCTTCCTTTACATGCTGTGGTTCTTCTGTTTCACGATGTGGCTGTTCCTGATGTTCACGGTGATCACGGACGTCTTCCGCAGCCATGATCTCTCCGGGTGGGGCAAGGCCGGCTGGACGGTGCTGATCATTGTCCTGCCGCTGATCGGTTTGCTGGCCTACCTGATCGTCAGGGGCAGCTCCATGCACGACCGCCAGGCCCGGCAGGTGGCATCCCAGGCCGACATGTGGCGCACCGAGGTCCGCGCGGCCGCCGGCCGGCCGAGCGCCGCCGACGAGCTCAGCCGGCTTGCGGACCTCCGCGACCACGGCGTCATCAGCACCAACGAGTTCGAACGGGAGAAGACGAAGATCCTGGCCTGAACGAGATCCCGGCCTGAACCGGGCACGGCCGGCTTCCCCGGTCGCCCCTGCCTCCCGCGGGGGTCGCGCCTGTCCGCGACCTCCGCGGGAGTTTCGCTCAGAGTTCGCTCAGAGCCGGGACGCGGCGGCGCGGTCCACCAGCCAGAGCGTGCGCTCCCGGCCCACCGCGCCGGAGGCCGGGAAGGCCACCGGATCCGCGCCGGGCGTCAGCGCGTTCGCCACCGCCTCGGCCTTCTCCTCCCCGGCGACGACCACCCAGACCTCACGGGCGGCCCGCAGCGCGGGGAACGTCAGTGTCACCCGGGTGGGCGGCGGTTTCGGGCAGTCCCGGACGGCGGTCACCGTCCCGGTGGCCACGGCCGCCGGCGAGTCGGGGAAGATCGACGCGACGTGCGTCTCCGGCCCGAGCCCGAGCAGCAGGACGTCGAACGCCGGAACGGCGGAACCGGCCACCGCCCGCGCCGCGAGCGTCTCCGCGTACGCCGCGGCGGCCGTCTCCGGCTCGGCGACACCGCCGCCGCCCGCTCCCGCGAGGTGGCCCATGGGGAAGACCCGCGTCGGGTCCACCGGAACGTGCGCGAGCAGCGCCTCCCGGGCCTGCTGGTCGTTGCGGTCGGGGGAGTCCGCCGGCACGAAGCGCTCGTCGCCCCACCAGACGTCCACCCGGGCCCAGTCGACCGCGTCCACCGCGGGGCTGGCCCGCACCGCGCGCAGCAGCGCCACGCCGATGCCGCCGCCGGTGAGCACGATCGAGGTCTCGCCGCGCGCCGCCTGGGCGTCCACCAGCGCGGTGATGAGCCGCGCCGCCGCCGCCCGCGCGAGCACGCCGGCGTCCGCGTGGACGACCACCGTGGGCGGTTCCGGAGCGGGCCCGCCGCCCGCGGGCACGGGCGGCGTCACGACGCCGCGGGCGGGATCGGCGTGGGTGGGATCGCCGCGAGTGCCGCCTCGGAGCGCTCCAGCGCCGGATCGCGCCAGATGTGCTCGCGGTGCAGCGGTCGGCTGTTCAGATCCGGGACGCCGCTCCAGGCCGAGAGCGCCTCGGCGTACACGCTGTCGTCGTCGAGGCGGCGCAGTTCCTCCGCGAGCAGGTCACCCAGCCCTCGTTCGGGCAGCGGCAGCACCCTGGTGGGGTAACCCGTGCGGGTGATACCGGCCGAACGGCTGTCCGTGCGGGCCAGTGAGAGCTCGCCGTCGCCCACCGCCAGGCGGACGCTCTGGATGCCCTTCTTACCCGGCGCGTCGGTGATCGTTACCGGGACCCGCAGCTTCGCCTGCAGCCAGCCGGCGAACAGGCGGGCGCTGGGGTTGCCCGGCTCGCTGACGACCGTCGCCGGCCCCACCGGCTCGGAGACCTGGTCGAACGCGGCCGCCAGCAGGGTGCGCCACCCCGAGATGCGGGTCCAGGCCAGGTCGGTGTCACCGGGGACGAAGTCCTCGGCCCGCTGCAGCAACGCGGCCAGCGGGTCGTGGGCCGCGTAGGTCCCGGTGACCCGGCGGTCGGCGAACACGCCGAGCGGGTCGTAGGCGATCTTCTCCGGGGGAGCGTCGTACCACCAGGTGACCACGGGGGCGTCCGGCGCGAGCAGCGGGAGCACGACCGACTCGGCGTGCAGCGCGAGCCGGCCCGACATCCGCATCACGACGGCCTCGCCGGGCCCCAGCCGGCCGCCGATCGACACCTCGGCGTCCAGCCGAGGGTGCGGCGAGTCGATCTGCCGGCGCACGACGATCAGCAGCCGGCACGGGTGGGCGGCGGCGGCCGCGGTGGCGGCGCTCTCCGCCTGGCTGACGTGCTGCTCGTCCACGACCACCACGAGCGTCAGCGCCAGGCCGAACGCGAGCGCGCCGGCGGCCCGCCGCTCGGCGGACAGCGCCTTGACCACCGCCGATCCGGTGGTGTCCCACAGGGTGGTCATGACAGTCTCCCTTCGGCGTGGCGCGGATAGCGGGTCATGGCCGGCGCCACCGGCGGCCGTCGCGGGCGAGCATGTCGTCGGCCGCCGCCGGGCCCCAGCTCCCGGCCCGGTACGTGTGCGGCTTCGTGCTCCGCCAGAACTCCTCGAGCGGGTCGATGATCCGCCACGACTCCTCGACCTCGGCGTTGTTCGGGAACAGCGTCGCGTCGCCGAGCAGGACGTCCAGGATCAGGCGCTCGTAGGCCTCGGGCAGCGCCTCGGTGAACGCCTCGCCGAACAGGAAGTCCATGGCGACGTCGCGCACCTCCATGGCCGAGCCGGGGACCTTCGAGCCGAAGCGCAGCGTGACGCCCTCGTCCGGCTGCACCCGGATCACCAGCTGGTTGTTGCCCAGCTCGGCGGTGTCGGTTTCGTCGAACGGCAGGTGCGGCGCCTTGGTGAAGGTGATCGCGATCTCGGTGACCCGCCGCGGCAGGCGCTTGCCCGTCCGCAGGTAGAACGGCACGCCGGCCCAGCGCCGCGTCTCGACGCCGAGCTTCACCGCGACGAAGGTCTCCGTCGTCGAGTCCGCCGGGATGTCGGCTTCCTCAAGGTAGCCGCGGACCCGCTCGCCGGCGAGCCAACCCTGCGAGTACTGCCCGCGCACGGCGAACGTGGCGTAGTCGTCGGGCAGCGACACCGCCCGCAGGACCTTCAGCTTCTCGGTGCGGATGGTGTCCGCGCCGAAACTGACCGGCTCCTCCATCGCGGTGAGCGCCAGCAGTTGCAGCAGGTGGTTCTGCAGGACGTCGCGGGCCGCGCCGGTCTCGTCGTAGAAGCCGGCCCGGGTGCCGATGCCGACGTCCTCGGCCATGGTGATCTGCACCGAGTCGACGAAGTGGGAGTTCCAGATCGGCTCGAAAAGGGTGTTGGCGAACCGCAGGGCGAAGAGGTTCTGAACCGTCTCCTTGCCCAGGTAGTGGTCGATGCGGAAGACGTCGTCGGGGGTGAAGACGTCGTCGACCAGCGAGTTCAGTTCGCGCGCGGACTCCAGGTCGTGCCCGAACGGCTTCTCGATGACGACCCGGCGCCAGCCGCCCGCGGCCTCGTTGGAGGCCAGGCCCGTCCGCTGCATCTGCTTGAGGACGACGGGAAAAGCCGTCGGCGGGATCGACAGGTAGAAGGCCGCGTTGCCCCGGATCCCGTGGCTGTGCTCCAGGTCGGTCAGCGTCGCGGCGAGGCCGTCGAACGCGGCGTCGTCGGAGAACGAGCCCTGGCAGAACCGCAGGGAGCCGGCGAGCCGCTCCCAGGTGTCCTCGCGGAACGGTGTCCGGGCGCCGCGTTCCGCCGACTCGCGGGCGAAGGCGGCGAACTCGTCGTCGCTCCAGTCCCGGCGGGCGAAGCCGACCAGGACGAAACCCGGCGGGAGCAGCCCCCGGTTCGCGAGATCGTAGACGGCCGGTATGAGCTTCTTGCGGGCCAGGTCACCGGTCGCGCCGAAAACCACCAGCGCGCTGTTGTCCGGTAGCCGCGGCAGCCTCCGGTCCCGTGGATCCCGCAGTGGGTTGCCACTAGCGGTGGACGCCACCCGTTCCCCCTTCACAGTTCGTGGTGCTCGCGATTCATGGTGACCGCGGCCCGTGTCACCGCCGGTCCGCCTCCCCGATACTCCCGCCGGCCGGCCCGGTCTGCCCAGGCGGGATGGCGCGGCCGGGCGGAGGAGGTCGGACGGACGGGTCGGGCGGACGGGGCCGGACCGGCGGAACGGTCAGGACGCGGCGGAGCCGAGCTGCTCGCGGATGGTGTCGAGGAGCTGGTTCCAGGAGTCCTCGAACTTGCGGACGCCCTCGACCTCCAGCACCTCGACGACGTCGGCCATGTCCACTCCGAGCTCGGCGAGCTCGGCCAGGACGGCGCGGGCGTCCTCGTAGTTGGGCGTGATGGTGTCGCCGGGCACGACCCCGTGGTCGGCGAACGCCTCGAGCGTCGCCTCCGGCATCGTGTTGACGGTGCCCGGGGCGATCAGCTCCGTCACGTAGAGGGTGTCCGGCAGCCCCGGGTCCTTCGTCGACGTCGACGCCCACAGCGGGCGCTGGGGCTTCCCGCCGGCGGCGGCGAGCCGCTCCCAGCGCGGCGTGCTGAAGATCTTCTCGTACAGCTCGTAGGCGAGCCGGGCGTTGGCGATCGCGGCCTTCGAACGCAGGGCCTCCGCCTTCGGGGTGCCGATCTTCGCGAGCCGGCCGTCGACCTCGCTGTCGACGCGGCTGACGAAGAAGGACGCGACGGAGGCCACGTCGGAGATGTCCCGGCCGGCGGCGAGGGCCTGCTCGAGGCCGGTCATGAACGCGTCCATGACGGCCTCGTAGCGGTCCAGCGCGAAGATCAGCGTCACGTTCACGCTGATGCCCTGCGCCAGCGTCGCGGTGATGGCCGGCAGGCCGGACTTCGTCGCCGGGATCTTGATGAACAGGTTCGGCCGGTCGACCGACCACCACAGGGCACGGGCCTCGGCGACCGTGCGCTCGGTCTCGTGCGCGAGCCGCGGGTCGACCTCGAGGGAGACCCGGCCGTCGACGCCGGAGCTGGCGTCGTAGGCGGGTCGCAGGATGTCGCAGGCGTCGCGGATGTCCGCCGCGGTGATCGCGCGGACGGCCTCGCCCACGTCGACCCCGCGAACGGCCAGGTCGCGGAGCTGCTCGTTGTACGTCTCACCGCCGCCGATGGCCTTCTGGAAGATCGTCGGGTTGCTGGTGACGCCGACGACGCTGCGGGTGCGGGCGAGCTCGGCGAGGTTGCCGGTCCGGATCCGCTCGCGGCTGATGTCGTCCAGCCACACCGCCACGCCGGCGGCTGACAGGTCGGACAGGGGCTTGCTCATCGGACGTAATCCTCTCCGCGGCCGTGTCGTCGCGCCGCAGTGGTGCGGTCGGTGCAGTGGTCCGTGGGTGGGCTTATCGTTCGGGGCGGCCCCGCCGGGCACCGGCGTCGCCGGGCCCGCTGATCGTCGGATGGGCTGATCGTCGGATGGACCGGCGCGTCGTCGCGCGGCCCACGATGGGTGCTCGTCCCCCACAATGATCGCACCCGGCCGGACGGCCCTCCGTCGCCATTGCGCGGCCAGGTGCGGCGGACGCGGGCGTCCCGGCCGAAATCGTCACTGCCCTTGCGCCGCCTTCCTTACTGCTTACGGCGACCGTGCCAGATGTCCCTGCCCTCGGCCCTACCCGCATGCGTGATCCTCACCCCAGTGTCCGTGTCCGAGTGGCACACCGGGAACGTGCCGAAGAACACTGGCTTTCCGCTGGCCTGCCGCCGTCCGCCGCGGCAGCCGACGTCGCCCGGCCGCGGCCGCCGACGTCACCAGCCCGCGGCCGCGGGCGGCGGCGACGCGCGCGGCCTGCGCACAGCAAGCCCGGCGCCCCCGGTGGACGGCGCCCACACGCGGGGTGCGGACCCCATCGGGACGCAGCCCACGCGCACTGCCCGGCTCCCGGCAGCTAGACTCCGACACGTCGTAGAACACCACCCACGCCCTCTCTCGGGCACCGTCCCGCGCGGTTCGCTGGATGACCGCGCCGATCGCGAGGTCGTTCTGTCTCCCGAGGCCGTTGTTCGCCACCGGCAGGGCTTGCCCCGCCGCCCGGTGACGTCGAGCGGTGGCCGTCCGGCCACGGCGGGACCTGCCCCGCGGGCCATTCCCGCCGCGGGCGCGGGTCAACCGCCGCGTGTTGCCGTGACCTCCGCCGCCGTCCCGGTACCCGCCGTCCCGGTACCCGCGGCGCCGGCCGCCGGGGCGGAGCCGTCCGGTGATGTCCTGGTCGTTCCCCGGGGCCGACTGGCCCGGGCGACCGACCGGGCCCGGTCCTACATAGCGCTGATGAAACTGCGGGTCGTGGAGCTGCTCCTCGTCTCCACGGTGCCGGTCATGCTCCTCGCCGAGCGCGGGATGCCGTCCTGGTGGCTGATCGCGGTGACGCTGCTCGCCGGCACCCTCTCCGCCGGCAGCGCCAACACGATCAACTGCTACGTCGACCGCGACATCGACCAGCTCATGGGCCGCACGAAACGCCGCCCGCTCGTCCGGGAGGTCGTCGAACCCGCCCAGGCGCTGCGTTTCGGCATCGCCCTCGGCATCATCTCGACCCTCATGTTCGGCCTGCTGGTCAACTGGACGTCGGCCGTGCTGTCCGTCGGGGCCATCGCCTTCTACGTCTTCGTCTACACGCTCGGCCTCAAGCGACGCTCCCCGTCGAACATCGTCATCGGCGGCGCCGCGGGCTGCTTCCCGGTGCTGATCGGCTGGTCCGCCGTGACCGGCACGGTCGGCTGGCCCGCCGTGCTGCTCTTCGCGGTCGTGTTCTTCTGGACGCCGCCGCACTTCTGGGCGCTGGCGATCCGCTTCAAGGACGACTACGCCGCCGCCGGCGTCCCGATGCTCCCCGTGGTGGCCACGCTCGAGGTCGTCACCCGCCGCATCCTGGCCTACTCCTACCTGATGGTCGCGGTCTCCCTCGCCGTCGCCCCCGTGGCCGACATCGGCCTGGTGTACCTGGTCCCGGCGGTTCTGCTCGGCGCCTGGTTCGTCGCCGAGGCCCACCGGATGGCCGCCCGCGCCAAGCGCGGCGAGGAGATCAAGCCGATGCGCCTGTTCCACATGTCCATCACCTACCTGACCCTCCTCTTCGCGGCCCTGGCCGTCGCGGCGCTGCTCTGACACCCCCCTGATCCGGTACCGCTGTTAGCTGGCTCCCGCCCGTCACCCGCATCCAGGGTGACGGGCGTCGTCGGTTCCGGAGCCGGTCGGCAGCGCTCGGCGCACGCTTGACCTGAAGCGCTTGAGGTTCGTCAGCCTGGGGTCATGACGGAGACGGACGTGCGGATGATGATGACGATTCAGGAGGTCTCGCGGCGGACGGGGTTCACCGAGCCGACGCTGCGCTACTACGAACGGGTGGGCCTGTTCGGCTTCGCTACCTGCGAGCCAAGGCCGATCTGTGGGCCGCCCGTGATCGCGGGGACCTCGACGCGGAGATGCGTGCCGTGGACGTGGTCACCGATCCCGCCGAGCCCGGCCTCAGCGCGTACGTGAAGTCGAAGACCCTCGCCGAGCGCGCCGCGTGGGACTTCGTGCGGCGCGAAGGCGGAACGCTGGAACTCGCGGTGATCAACCCGGTCGGGATCTTCGGGCCGGTGCTGGGCGCGGACTACGCCAGCTCCATCGACCTGGTACGGCGCCTGCTCGCCGGTGCCATGCCCGCCATCCCCCGCCTGTACTCCGGGGTCGTCGACGTCCGCGCCGTCGCCGAGTTGCATCTCCTGGCCATGAACAGCCCGGCCGCGGCGGGACAGCGGTTCCTCGCCGTCGCCGGTGACGAGTACAGCCTGCCCGCCATCGCCGGCGGCGCGCGGCGCGGCGATAACGGTGCCGTAGCGGCGGCTCTGCGTGGCGCGGTGTCATGGTGCGTCGATCTGTGTGCGGTGTCGGCGCCTGCACGATGCCGCCTGTTTCGGCTGCCCGCCAGGCAGGGAAAACAGGTTCTCAACTTGATGGTTGACGTCCTGGCCGCCCACGCCTACCGTCATCGTCAACCGATCGGTTGAGGGAAGGTTTTGTGGATCAGCTGTCGCGACTCTTCGCGGCGCTCACGGACCCGACACGGCGGGATCTGGTCGCCCGGCTCACGGCCGGCGACGCCACCGTCGGCGAGCTCGCCGCGCCGTACGACATGTCCGTCCAGGCGGTGTCGAAGCACCTGAAGGTGCTTGAGCAGGCGGGACTGATCACCCGGGCGGGGAGCGCCCATCGCAGTCCTGTGCACCTCGAAGCCGAGGTGCTCGACCTGATGACGGGGTGGATAGAGCGGTACCGCCGCCGAGCCGAGCAGCGCTACCGCCGCCTGGACGCGGTGCTGGCCGAGATGAACGGCAGTCCGGCGAACGAGGCGTCCACCGCCGGGAGCGGCGGGCCGGACGCGGGCACGAACGACGAACAGCCAATGAGGGGAACAGCCTGATGAGTAGCAACAGCAGCACCGCCACCGCGGGGACGACCCGCATCGAAGCCGACCCGCGGGTACCGCTGATCCGGCTCACCCGGGACTTCGCCGCCACACCGGAGCAGCTCTTCCGCGCGCACACCGACCCGGCCCTGTTCGCCCGGTGGGTCGGGCCGGACGGGTTGGACACGACGATCGAGCACTGGGACGCCACCAACGGCGGAAGCTGGCGCTATGTCGCCCGTCGGGACGGTGTCGACTTTCGCTTCCGCGGCTGCTTCCATGAGGTCCGCCCGGACCGGATCGTGCAGACCTTCGCCTTCGAGGGCGAGCCGGACAGCGTGGCGCTGGAGACGATGTGGTTCGAGGACCTCGGTGACGGCCGCACCCGGCTGCACGCCCAGTCGCTGGTCGACAGCTTCGAGAGCAGGGACGCCTGGCTACGCGGCGGCATGCAGACCGGCATCGACGAGGGCTACGCCAAACTGGCTGCCCTGGTGTCCTCCGGTGCCGTCTGATCCGGGCGCGCCGAACAGTGCGGAACCCACGATGACGACGTCCGAGGGGACGAGACCCCCATCCCCGGCAGCATCCTCCGTGGCGCTGACGGCGCTCGCCGACCGCCCGGCCGAGCGCCACCGGCGGATCGCCGGCACCTTTACCGACCGGGTTCTCGGGACCCGGGACTGGGACGCCCCCGCGCCGGTCGCCGGTTGGGTAGCCCGCGACGTGGTCGGTCACCTGTGCGAATGGTTCACCGGCTTCCTTGAGGCAGGCGGCGGGCCGGCCCTGCGGCACGGTCCACCCGTCGACGAGGACCCGGTGCGGGCGTGGCAGACACACGCCGATGCTGTCCAGCGGCTCCTCGACGACCCGACCACCGCCGCGCTGACCCTTCGCAACCCGCACATGGGCGAGCTGTCGGTCGCCACAGCCACCGACATGATCTACACGGCCGACGTATTCATGCACACCTGGGACCTGGCCAGGGCCACCGGCCAGGACGGTCGCCTCGACGCTGGCTTCTGCGGCCTGCTGCTCGGCGGCATGGAACAGATGGAGGACGTCATCCGATCCTCCGGCCAGTACGGGCCACGGGTCGCCGTCCCCGACGATTCGGACGCCCAGACCCGCCTGCTCGGCTTCATCGGCCGCGACCCGTTCTGGCGGCCCGGCGGCCGGTAGCTCGGCTGGCCCGACCGCTACGGCGGGGAGGTCAACCCGCGGCGACCTGGCGGGAGCCCGTCCAGGCGCTCTCCCTCGCCGGGGGGCGTTCGCTCATGGCCAGCCACAGCTGGACGGTGACGATCCACATGATGGTCGCGCCGGCCATGTGCAGGGCGACGAGCAGCGGCGGGATGCCGGCGAAGTACTGGGTGAAGCCGATCGCGGCCTGGGCGACGACGGTCAGCGCGAGGGCGTTCGCGCTGCGGCGGGCCTCCGCGGGGGCGGGCGTCAGCCGGACGGCGAAGATCATCGCAACGGTGAGGCCGGTGAGGATCATCGCGCCGTCGGCGTGGAGCTGGGCGACGTTGACGATGTCGAAGCCGAACCGCTTCGTGTCCTCACTGTCGCCGCTGTGCGGCCCGGTGCCGGTCACGACGGTGCCCAGGACGAGCACGCCCCCGGCCACGGTCATCAGCAGCCGGGCGAGCCAGAGGAGCTCCGGGCGGACCGCCGGCGGGGTCGGGCCGGCGGCCTGACGGGCCCGCCGGTGCAGCGCCACGGCGTTGAACAGCAGGACCATCGACAGCAGGAAGTGCGCGGCGACGGTGGCCGGGTGCAGCTTCACCAGCACCGTGATCCCGCCGAGCACCGCCTGGCCGACGAAGCCGAGCCACAGGCCGAGGGAGAGCAGCAGCAGGTCCCGCCGCGGTTCGCACAGCCGCCGGGCCGCGATCGGCAGGGCCAGCACGACCAGGCCGACGACGATGCTGACGACCCGGTTGCCGAACTCGATGGCGCCGTTGAGGGCGTATGCCGAGTGCGGGGTGAAGGAGCCGTCGCCGCACTGCGGCCAGGTGGGGCAGCCCAGCCCGGAGCCGGTCAGCCGGACGGCGCCGCCGCTCACCACGATCGCGGCGAGCAGGAGGACACTGGCCAGTGTCAGCCGGCGGAAGGCGCGCAGCCCGATCACCGGTAGCCGGCCGGTGGTGGTGTCCGGCTGGCTGGCGCCGCCGCTCTCGCGGGGCTTGCTCCGACGATCGGTAGAAGTTGGCATCGCGGTCATAGTAATCCGCCCGAGTCCGTGGCAAGGGGTGCGCGCCGCCACTACCGGGTGGCCCGGCACCGGCGCGCGGGCCGTGGTCGCCGGCCGGCTATTCCCAGCGGAACAGCCGCGCCGCGAGCCCCAGCGCGCCCACCGACCACAGTGCGAGCACGAGCAGGTTGCCCGCCCCCGGCCCGGAGCCGTCGGCCAGCACCGCGCGCAGCCCGTCCGACAGCGCGGCCGTGGGCAGGGCCTCGGCGACGACCCGCATCCAGCCGGGCAGCTCGTCCAGCGGGAACACCACGCCGCCCACCAGGAGCAGCAGCAGGTACACGCCGTTCGCGGCGGCGAGTGTCGCCTCGGCGCGCAGCGTGCCGGCCATCAGCAGGCCCAGGCCGGAGAAGGCGGCCGTCCCGAGCAGGACGAGCAGGATCACCCAGCCCGCGCTGGCGACCGAGCCGGCCGGGTCCCAGCCGAGGGCGAAGCCGACGGCGACCAGCAGGACGAGCTGGACGACCTCGACCGCGAGCACGGCCAGCGTCTTGCCCGCGAGCAGGATCGAGCGGGGGAGCGGGGACGCGCCCAGCCGCTTGAGCACCCCGTAGGAGCGCTCGAACCCGGTCGCGATGGCCTGGCCGGTGAACGCGGTGGACATCACGGCCAGCGCGAGCACCCCGGGGACGAGGAAGTCCACTGAGCTCTGCGTGGTCGTCGAGGTCGGCAGGACGTCCACGGCGGAGAAGAAGACGAGCAGGCCGATCGGGATGATCAGGGTGAGCAGGACGGATTCGCCGCGGCGCAGGGTGAGTGTGAGCTCGAGGCGGGTCTGCGCGGCCAGCATCCGGGCCCGCGGCGCCGCGCCCGGCGCCGGGCGCAGATCAAGCACGGTGCCGGGCGCGGCGCCGGCCGTGGCGGTGTCGGCCACGCTCATGACGCCAGCTCCGAGCCGGTCAGCTCCACGAACACGTCCTCCAGGGTGCGCTGTTCGACCCGCAGGTCCTCGGCGAGCACGCCGTTGCTGGCGCACCACGCGGTGACCGCGGCGAGCAGCTGGGGGTCGACGGTGCCCTGCACCAGGTAGTGGCCGGACGGCCCCTCCCGGCCGGTCGTGCCGTCGGGCAGGGCCAGCAGCAGGCGCTCGACGTCGAGGCCGACCGGCGCGCGGAAGCGCAGCTGGCCCTCGGCGCCGCCGCGGGTCAGCTCGGCCGGCGACCCGGCGGCGGCGACCCGGCCCCGGTTCACGATCACGACCTGGTCGGAGAGGCGCTCGGCCTCGTCCATCGCGTGGGTGGTGAGCACGACCGTGACCCCGGACAGCCGCAGCTCCTCGATGAGCTCCCAGGTGTCGCGGCGGCCCTGGACGTCGAGGCCCGCGGTCGGCTCGTCGAGGAAGACCAGCTCGGGCCGGCCGACGACGGCCATCGCGAGGGAGAGCCGCTGCTGCTGGCCGCCGGAGAGCCGGCGGAACGGCACGCCCGCAACCTCGGCGAGCCCGAGGCGTTCCATCAGGACGCCCGCGTCGAGCGGGTTGGCATGGTGCGCGGCGATCAGCCGCAGCATCTCGCCGGCGCGCGCGCCCGGGTACATGCCGCCAGCCTGCAACATCACACCCACCCGCGGGCGGAGCGCGGCGCCGTCGCGGATCGGGTCCAGACCGAGGACGCGGACCTCGCCGCTGTCGGCCGCCCGGAATCCCTCGCAGATCTCGATCGTGGTGGTCTTGCCGGCGCCGTTCGGCCCGAGCACGGCGGTGACGGAACCCACCGAGACGCTCAGCGACAGGCCGTCGACCGCCCGGATCTGGGCCGCGCGCTCCCCGCCGGGGAGGACCTGGCCCTCGATGGTCTGTGTGCCGCGGGTCTGTGTGCCGCGGTCGGCACGCCCGGGCGGCGGCGCGTCACCCTGTTTGGTCTCGGTGGGCGGGTGCGCCTGGCGGCGCCCGTGGGCCCGGGAAGATCTTGGTATGGTCGCGGGGCCTCCGGAGGCCTCGGGCGTTCCGGCGCGCAGGTAGCGCGGACGTGCGGTGTTCCCGCCGGCGGACCGCCGGTAGATCTTGACCAGATCGGTCACCTCGACTGCCAGGACCTCCGCCACGCCGCCGATCCTACGGACTCGGCGCGGGGTTATCCGTGCCGTTATCGCCGGGCGTTATCGGCGGGGTTGTGTCGGGCGGACCGTGGCCGCCCGGCGCCGGCCGCCGGCCGGTACCGGCTCGCCGGCCTCGACCAGCGTGCCCCAGGCACCGAGCCGTTCGTAGAGGACGGCGGGTGTCGTGCTGTACAGCCGGGACAGCGACTGGAGGTCGGAGCGGCGCAGGCGCAGCACGTCCCGAGAGCTGTCGGAGCGCAGCACCTGCACGATCGCGATCCACCGGCGCAGCGGGCCCGTCCGGGTCGGGGGCAGCTTGCGCAGGCGGCGCAGGTCGATCACCAGCGGCGGCAGGTCGTCGGTCTCTCGTCGTTCGACCGGCGGCGGCACCAGCAGGGTCGCGGGGACGTCGTACAGCTCGGCGAGCTCGACGAGACGGTGCACCCGCAGGGTCCGGCTGCCACGTTCGTAGGCACCGAGGGTTCCGGCGGTCCAGCGCCCGCCGGTGCGTTCCTGGACGTCGAGCAGGGACAGCCCGCGGCGGTTGCGGGCCGCCCGGAGGCGGCGGCCGAGTTCCAGGGCGTAGTCCGCGTCGGTCACGGTCTCCGTCCGGGGGTCAGGTGCGGCAGGAGACGCCAACCGCCCCCGCAGAACAGGTTGGCAGGTATCGCGGACGGCGGCAGGCAGTTTTCCCAATCAGCCGCGAGCCTTTGTTGTCTCTAAGTGGGCTTCAATCGTTGTCCAGATGTGGGACATGTCGGTTTCTCGTCGCGGAAACCGCGCAAACAACCAGGTCAGCCGCGATCCCAGTCCCGTGAGCGCTCGACGGCGCGCAGCCACTGCCCGTAAAGCTCGGCTCGCTGGTCTTCGCCCATGGCCGGCTGGTACCGCGCCGCGGTGCGTCGTCGGGCGTCCAGCTCGTCGCGCCCGGCGTAGACACCGGTCGCCAGCCCGGCCAGGTAGCCCGACCCCAGCGCCGTGGTCTCGATGTTCTCCGGGACGTCCACCTCGACCCCGAGGATGTCGGCCTGGAACTGCATCAGCCACGGGTTGCGCGCGGCGCCGCCGTCCGCCCGCAGCTGGGTCACCGTCACCCCGGCGCCCGCGGCCATCTCCTCGACGACGTCCCTGGTCTGGTAGGCGATGCCCTCGAGCACCGCGCGGGCCAGGTGCGCCCGGCCGGTCGCCCGGGTGAGGCCGACCAGCGTGCCGCGGGCGCGCGGATCCCAGTGCGGCGCGCCGAGCCCGGCGAGCGCGGGGACGAAGTACACCCCGTCGTTGCCGTCCAGCGAGGCGGCCAGCGCCGCGGTCTGCTCGGCGTCGGAGATGACGCCCAGCCCGTCACGCAGCCACTGCACCGCGGAGCCGGTGGAGAGAATCGCCCCCTCCAGCGCGTAGGTGAGCGACTCGCCGTCGAGCCCGAACGCGACAGTGCGCAGCAGCGACGACTGCGGTGCCGGGAGCGTCGCCCCGGTGTTGACCAGGACGAACGAGCCGGTGCCGTAGGTGTTCTTGGCCTGGCCGGGCTCGAAGCACGCCTGCGCGAACAGGGCGGCCTGCTGGTCGCCGACGACCGCGGCGATCGGCACCCGGACCCCGAGGAACACCTCCGGGTCGGTCTCGGCGTACACCCGGGAGCTCGGCACCACCTCGGCGAGCAGCTCGGCCGGGACGTCCAGCAGGTCGCACATCTCGGCCGACCAGGCGCCGTCCGCCAGGTCGAACAGCATCGTGCGGGAGGCGTTGGTGACATCGGTGATGTGCGCCCGCCCGCCGGTCAGGCCCCAGACGAGCCAGGAGTCGACGGTGCCGAACGCGACCTCGCCGGCCGCGGCCGCCCGGCGGGCCCCGTCGACGTGGTCGAGCACCCAGGCGGCCTTCGTCCCGGAGAAATAGGGGTCGAGCACCAGACCGGTGCGCTCCTGGACCCGCGGCCCATGGCCGGCCGCGGCCAGCCGTTCGCAGACATCCGCCGTGCGCCGGTCCTGCCAGACCACGGCGGGGTGCAGTGGACGTCCGGTGCGGCGTTCCCAGAGCACCGTGGTCTCGCGCTGGTTGGTGATCCCCACCGCTGCCAGGTCGGACGGGGCCCGCCCGGCGTCGGCCAGCGCGGCGGCGACGGTGTCGACGACGCCGCGCAGCAGCTCCGCCGGGTCCTGCTCCACCCAGCCCGGGCGGGGGAAGGACGTGCCGACCGCGCGGTAGCCGCGGCCGACGACCGCGGCCTCCTCGTCGAGCAGGCAGACCGTGGTCCCTGTCGTGCCCTGATCAACAGCGGCCACCAGCATCGTCGGGTCCCCCCTACGTGGGCCGCCCGCCTCCGTCAGGCCAGCAGAGCCGTCGGGCCAGCAGAGCCGTCAGGCCAGCGAGGCGAGGTCGACGGCGTTGGCCGGTGCGGCGATCGCGACCTTTGATCCGTACTCGGAGAACTCCATCTTGCCCTCGTCGCCGCCCAGCAGCTCCAGGCGCAGCGGCACGGCGTCGCCGGTGTTGGCGGCCCACAGGCGCGTCCCGACCTTGCTACCCACCTCGACGGCCGGCTTGCCGTTGATCTTCTCGGTGCTCACGTCGCCGTCCAGCGCGGACACGTACTCGCCGATCGAGAGGGCGAAGCCGTCGATGGTGAAGTAGCGGTACTGGCCCGCGGCGTCGTCGGAGAGCCGGACCCAGCGGTCGGCGAGCAGCTCGGCGGCGGCACCCTCGCCGATCGACTCGTAGTACTCCTTGCTGCCGCGGGCGTAGGTGTCGTCCGCGATCTTCACGACCTCGGTGACGATCGAGCCGGAGGTGACGGTGCCCCGGGACGACGACCCGGACATCACCAGGTCGTAGTTGGTCGTCCCGTCCGCCGACGGGTCCTGGACCGTCCCGACGACGCGCACGCTCTGCGCCGTGCGCAGCGCCTCGACCGACCTCGTGCCGATCTCGGCCGGCGAGGCGTCCTCCAGGCCGTTCGTGTCGGAGCCGCCGGTGCAGGCGGTGAGCGCCAGCACGGCGCCGGCCAGCAGCAGGGCCGCGACCCGCCGCGCCGGTCGGCGTGCGGCCGTCGGGTGCGCGGCGCCGCGTGGATCGATGGTGGTGCCCGGATCGAGGATCCCGCCGGGATGTGCGGTGCCGCCGCGAACCGTCCGCATCTCTCCGTCGCCTCCCGTGCCGCCCCGGGCCGTCTGCGGTCGCCGGGATGTCCGGTGGGGACCATGGTGAGGTCCGCGCAGGCTCCGGCCGTGCTGCCCGGACCGCTCCGGTCAGGGCGGACAGGAGCCCGCAGCCGCGCCCGGGTGATGTTCCGCGCGCGCCGGGCGAAGTGTCCCATCCGCCTGTGGGAGGGGTCCGATCGGGTATGTCCGAAGCGGTCGCATGTGACCTGGAAGACCCGACTTCTGTCGGTGACCCGACCCTATGAAGGAGATCACGGGCCCGTCAGGTGGGCGACGGCCGCCTCGGTTCGACCACGTCCTGGAAATAGGGCACACTGGTGTTGTGAAAAGCGAGCAGGAGGTGTCCACGGGCGCGACCGACGGTCGCACCCGGGATCGCCTCGTGCGGCTCCTGCTCGAACGCGGCCCGTCGACGGCCGCGGACCTCTCGCACGAGCTCGGGCTGTCGCCGGCGGCCGTCCGCCGGCATCTCGACGCTATGACCTCGGACGGCACCATAACGACCACATCGACCGTGGTCCACGGCCGGCGCGGGCGGGGCCGGCCGGCCCGGCGCTACACCCTCACCGAGGCCGGGCACCAGGCCGGCCCCACGGCCTACTCCGACCTGGCCGCCGGCGCGCTGCTGTTCCTCGCGGACGCCTGCGGCCCCGACGCGGTGGCCGAGTTCGCCCGGGTACGCGGGGTCGATCTGGAACGGCGGATCCGCGACGAGGTCGTCGCCGTGCCGCCGGCGGAGCGCCCGGAGGCGATCGCCGCGGCCATGACCCAGGCCGGGTACACGGCCAGCGTCTCCGAGCTGCCGAGCGGTACCCAGATCTGCCAGCACCACTGCCCGGTGCAGCACGTGGCCGAGCGCTTCCCCGCGTTGTGCGAGGCCGAGACGGCGATGTTGGCGCGGCTCCTCGACACGCACGTGCAGCGCCTGGCCACGATCGCCCACGGCGACGGCGTCTGCACCACACACATACCGGTGATCCCGGTGGAGTCGATCACGGTGCTCTCGCCGTCGGGGGCCTCCGGGCCAGCGGGCGCGGCGCCCGACAGGACCCCGTCCGGGCAGACATCACAACCATCCACCTTTCCGGAAGGTTCTCTATGACCACCTCTGCCGAGACCGCCCTTGAGGGCCTTGGCTCCTACCGGTTCGGCTGGGCGGATGCGGACGCCTATGCCGTCGACGTGGAACGTGGCCTCTCCGAGGCGGTCGTACGTAGCATCTCGGCGAAGAAGAACGAGCCGTCCTGGATGACCGACCTGCGGCTGAAGGGCCTGAAGCTCTTCGAGCGCAAGCCCATGCCGACCTGGGGTGCGGATCTGACCGGCATCCACTTCGACAACATCAAGTACTTCGTCAGGTCGACGGAGAAGCAGGCCGAGGAGTGGGCGGACCTGCCGGAGGAGATCCGGGCCACCTACGACCGGCTCGGCATCCCGGAGGCGGAGAAGCAGCGGCTGATCTCCGGCGTCGCGGCCCAGTACGAGTCGGAGGTCGTCTACCACAAGATCCGTGAGGACCTCGAGGAGCAGGGCGTCATCTTCCTGGACACCGACTCGGGGCTGCGCGAGCACCCGGAGATCTTCCAGGAGTACTTCGGCTCGGTGATCCCGGTCGGCGACAACAAGTTCGCCGCGCTGAACACCTCGGTGTGGTCGGGTGGCTCGTTCATCTACGTCCCGCCGGGCGTGCAGGTCGAGATCCCGCTGCAGGCCTACTTCCGGATCAACACCGAGAACATGGGCCAGTTCGAGCGCACCCTGATCATCGTGGACGAGGGCGCCTACGTCCACTACGTCGAGGGCTGCACCGCGCCGGTCTACTCGTCGGACTCGCTGCACTCCGCGGTCGTCGAGATCGTCGTGAAGAAGAACGCCCGCTGCCGGTACACGACCATCCAGAACTGGTCGAACAACGTCTACAACCTGGTCACGAAGCGGGCCGCCTGCCACGAGGGCGCCACCATGGAGTGGATCGACGGCAACATCGGCTCCAAGGTGACGATGAAGTACCCGGCGGTGTGGCTGCTCGGCGAGCAGGCCCACGGCGAGGTCCTCTCGATCGCCTTCGCAGGTGAGGGCCAGCACCAGGACGCCGGCGCCAAGATGGTGCACGCGGCGCCGCGCACCTCGTCCAAGATTGTCTCGAAGTCCGTGGCCCGCGGCGGCGGCCGGACCTCGTACCGTGGCCTGGTCCAGATCAACGAGGGCTCGCACGCCTCGCGGTCGACGGTGAAGTGTGACGCGCTGCTGGTCGACGCGGTCAGCCGCTCCGACACCTACCCCTATGTCGACGTCCGCGAGGACGACGCCTCCATCGGGCACGAGGCCAGCGTCTCCAAGGTCGGCGAGGACCAGCTCTTCTACCTGATGAGCAGAGGTCTGTCCGAGGACGAGGCGATGGCCATGGTGGTGCGCGGCTTCATCGAGCCGGTCGCCCGCGAGCTGCCCATGGAGTACGCCCTCGAACTCAACCGGCTCATCGAGCTCCAGATGGAAGGCGCAGTCGGCTGATGGCCGTCATCGATGCCACGGGACGCCCCCCGGCCCAGGCCGGCGCGGCTCCGCGTCCCGTTCGGTCCCGTGACCCCGAGGACCACGCAGTACCTGGCGGTCGCGAGGAGGCGTGGCGGTTCACCCCGCTGCGCCGCCTGCGCGGCCTGCTCAACGGCCCCGTCGCCGACTCCAAGGTCGACGTCTCGGTCTCCGCGCCGGACGGCGTCGAGATCGAGCGGCTCGCCCCGACCGACTCCCGGATCGGGCGCGTGCTCACCCCGGCGGACCGCCCGGCGGCGTTCGCCATGGCCCGTTCGGACGGCGGCCTGTCCGTCACCATCCCGGCCGAGGCCGCGCTCACCGAACCGGTGGTCGTGAGCCTGCGGGGCGACGGCGGCGTCTGCTACGAGCACGTGCTCGTCGAGCTCGGCCCGTTCGCCACGGCCACGGTCGTCCTCGACCACACCGGCAGCGCCACCTTCGCCGGCAACGTCGAGGTGTTCATCGGCCACGGCGCGGCGCTGACGTTCGTCACCGTCCAGGACTGGGCGGAAGACTCCGTCCACCTGGGCGCGCACGCCTACTCGGTGGGCCGCGACGCGCGGCTTCGCTCGTTCACCATCACCCTCGGCGGCGACCTCGTCCGGCTGAACCCGACCGTGGACTACCGCGGCCCCGGTGGTGACGCAGAGCTCTACGGCCTGTTCTTCACCGAGGCGGGCCAGCACCAGGAGCACCGCCTGCTGGTCACCCACGAGGCGCGGTCCTGCCGCAGCCGGGTCACCTACAAGGGCGCGCTGCAGGGCGAGGGCGCGCATGCGGTGTGGATCGGCGACGTCGTGATCGGTGCCGACGCCGTCGGCACCGACACCTACGAGCTGAACCGCAACCTGGTGCTCACCGACGGCGCGCGCGCCGACTCGGTGCCCAACCTGGAGATCCTCACCGGGGAGGTCGTCGGCGCCGGCCACGCCAGCGCGACCGGCCGCTTCGACGACGAGGCGCTGTTCTACCTGATGTCGCGCGGCATCCCCGCCGACGAGGCCCGTCGCCTGGTGGTCCGCGGTTTCTTCGCCGAGATCGTCGACCGGATCGACCTCCCCGAGCTGCGCGAGCGCGTCATGAGCCGGGTCGAGGAGGAGCTGGCGGCGGTGGGCGTATGACCAGCACGACCGACACGCACTGGCGGCGCGCCTGCGCCGCCGCCGACCTCGGCGACGAGGCCGCGCTCGGCGTCGAGATCGACGGCGAGCCAATCTGCGTCGTCCGCTCCGGCGGCCGGCTGTACGCGGTGCGCGACGAGTGCTCGCACGCCGACGTGCAGCTCTCCGAGGGAGAAGTAGAGAACGGCCTCATCGAGTGCTGGCTGCACGGCTCCCAGTTCGACCTCGCCACCGGCCAGCCGACGAGCCTGCCGGCGATCGACCCGGTGCCCACATACCCAGTGACCATCGACGGCGACGACGTCCTCGTCGACCTTCACACGAACCCGAAGCGAGGGTGACGACCGCGGTGTCTGTTCTCGAGATCCGCAACTTGCACGTGTCGGTGGACACCGACACGGAGGGCCCGCGCGAGATCCTGCGCGGGGTCGACCTCACCGTCCGCAAGGGCGAGACCCACGCGATCATGGGGCCGAACGGCTCCGGCAAGTCCACGCTCTCCTACTCCATCGCCGGCCACCCCAAGTACACGGTCACCGAGGGCACCGTCACCCTCGACGGCGAGGACGTCCTCGCCATGTCCGTGGACGCCCGCGCGCGGGCCGGGATCTTCCTGGCGATGCAGTACCCGGTCGAGGTGCCCGGCGTCTCGGTGTCGAACTTCCTGCGCTCGTCGGCGACGGCGGTGCGTGGCGAGGCGCCGAAGCTGCGCACCTGGGTCAAGGAGGTCAAGCAGGCGATGGCCGGGCTGGAGATGGACCCGGCGTTCGCCGAGCGCAGCGTCAACGAGGGCTTCTCCGGCGGTGAGAAGAAGCGCCACGAGATCCTGCAGATGACGCTGCTCGCGCCGAAGGTCGCCATTCTCGACGAGACCGACTCCGGCCTGGACGTCGACGCGCTGCGCATCGTCTCCGCCGGCATCGAGGCGGTGCGGGCCAAGGGGGAGACGGGCATCCTGCTCATCACCCACTACACCCGCATCCTGCGCTACGTGAAGCCCGAGTTCGTGCACGTCATGGCGGGCGGGCGGATCGTGGACGAGGGCGGTCCCGAGCTCGCGGCGACCCTGGAGGATTCCGGCTACGACCGGTACGTCAAGGGCGTGGAGCCGGCGGCGGCGGTCTCATGACCGTCGTCGAGACACGCGCGGCGGGAGTCGGCGCGCACGCCGGCGCCGGGTTCGACGTCGAGCGGGTCCGTCGCGACTTCCCGATCCTCGCCCGCACGGTGCACGACGGCCTGCCGCTGGTCTACCTCGACAGCGCCGCGACGTCGCAGAAGCCGCTGGCCGTCCTCGACGCCGAGCGGACCTACTACGAGCGGCACAACGCCAACGTGCACCGCGGTATCCACGTGCTCGCCGAGGAGGCCACGGCCCTCTACGAGGAGTCCCGGGACAAGATCGCGGCGTTCGTCGGCGCGCCCGACCGGCGCGAGATCGTGTTCACGAAGAACTCCTCGGAGGCGCTGAACCTCGTCGCCTACGCGATGAGCAACGCCGTCACGGGCGGTCCGGAAGCGGAGCGGTTCCGGCTCGGGCCGGGCGACGAGGTCGTCATCACCGAGATGGAGCACCACTCCAACCTGGTGCCCTGGCAGATGCTGTGCGCGCGCACCGGCGCCACCCTGCGCTGGATCGGTCTCACCGAGGACGGCCGGCTCGACCTGGCACACCTCGACGAGGTCATCACCGACCGGGCGAAGATCGTCTCCTTCGTGCACCAGTCGAACATCCTCGGCACGGTCAACCCGGTCGCGACGATCGTCGCCCGGGCTCGTGAGGTCGGGGCGCTCACCGTGCTCGACGGCTCCCAGTCGGTGCCGCACATGCCGATCGACGTCGTCGACCTCGGGGTGGACTTCCTCGCCTTCACCGGGCACAAGATGTGCGGGCCCACCGGCATCGGCGTGCTGTGGGGGCGGCGCGAGCTGCTCGAGGTGATGCCTCCGTTCCTCGGTGGTGGAGAGATGATCGAGGTCGTCACCATGGAGGCCTCGACCTACGCCGCTGCGCCGCACCGCTTCGAGGCGGGCACCCCGATGATCTCCCAGGCGATCGGCCTCGGCGCCGCGGTGGACTACCTCACCGGCCTCGGCATGGACGCGGTCGCCGCGCACGAGCACGAGATCACCGCGTACGCGCTCGACGCGCTCGCGGGCGTCCCGGGCCTGCGGATCATCGGACCGCCGACCGCCGAGGGCCGCGGCGGGGCGATCTCGTTCGCCCTGCGCGACTCCGAGGACCGCCCACTGCACCCGCACGACGTCGGCCAGATCCTGGACGAGCAGGGCGTCGCGGTGCGGGTCGGCCACCACTGCGCCCGCCCGGTCTGCCTGCGCTACGGCGTGCCGGCGACCACCCGGGCCTCGTTCCACCTGTACACGAACACCGCCGACGTCGACGCGTTGGTGGAAGGTCTCGGGCAGGTCAGGAGGTTCTTCCTGAGGTGAAGCTCGACTCCATGTACCAGGAGATCATCCTGGACCACTATCGCAACCCGCATCACCGCGGCCTGCGTGACCCGTTCGACGCCGAGGTGCACCACGTCAACCCGACCTGTGGCGACGAGGTGACCCTGCGGGTCAAGGTCGCCGACGGTGTCGTCGCGGACGTGTCCTACGAGAGCGAGGGCTGCTCGATCAGTCAGGCCTCGGCCAGCGTGATGGCCGACCTGGTGATCGGGAAGTCGGTGGCGGACGCGCTCGAGCTCGAACGCGAGTTCCTGGCGCTGATGCAGTCCCGCGGCACCCAGGAGGGCGACGAGGAGGTGCTCGAGGACGCGGTCGCGTTCGCGGGCGTCTCCAAGTACCCGGCCCGGGTGAAGTGCGCACTGCTGTCCTGGATGGCCTGGAAGGACGCCACCGCGCAGGCCACCGCCCTCGTCCCCGAGCAGGAGAAGTGACCATGAGCGAGACCGCCACCCCCACCGAGCCGGCGCGGGTCACCGAGAGGGCTGTCGTCGTGGAGAAGGCATCGTTCGACGACGTCGAGGAGGCCATGCGCGACGTCGTCGACCCCGAGCTCGGGATCAACGTCGTCGACCTCGGCCTGGTGTACGGCATCAACATCGCGGACGACAACACGGTCACCCTCGACATGACGCTGACCTCGGCGGCCTGCCCGTTGACCGACGTCATCGAGGACCAGACCCGCTCGGCACTCGTCGACGGGCCGGACAACCTGGTCAACGACGTCACGATCAACTGGGTCTGGATGCCGCCGTGGGGCCCGGACAAGATCACCGACGAGGGCCGGGAGCAGCTGCGCGCTCTCGGGTTCAACGTCTGATCTGTACCTGATTAGTACGGAGCGGCGGCCCGGGGCGGCACCCTGGGTCGCCGTAGCGTCGTAGCGTGACCTGACCGTTTTCTTACCTCGTGGCTAACTCTTTGACGTGCAGCCACTGACCCCAGTGGTCCCTTGTAGGCTCCGAGATGACCGGAATGCACACAGCCTGGGCACATGTTCGGGTGTGGTCATCCGGTCTGTGCCGGGGCGGATCCGTCCCGGATTCGGGTCGATCACGGGGAGCCGGGCCGAAGTATGCGCAGCCCGCGGGTGCTGGGTCTTGTCTTGGCGGGTGGCGCGGGAAAGCGCCTGGCTCCGCTGACCGCCGACCGCGCGAAACCCGCGGTGCCGTTCGGCGGGATCTACCGCCTGGTCGACTTCGTCCTGTCGAACCTGGTCAACGGCGGCTACCTGCGGATCGCCGTGCTGACCCAGTACAAGAGCCACAGCCTCGACCGGCACATCACGACCACCTGGCGGATGAGCAACCTGCTCGGCAACTACGTGACGCCGGTGCCCGCCCAACAGCGCCTCGGCCCGCAGTGGTTCGCCGGCAGCGCGGACGCCATCCACCAGTCCCTCAACCTCGTCCACGACGAGGCCCCCGACGTGGTCGTGGTCTTCGGCGCCGACCACGTCTACCGGATGGACCCGCGCCAGATGGTCGCCCAGCATCTGGAGACCGGCGCCGGGGTCACGGTGGCGGGGCTGCGCGTCCCCCGGTCGGAGGGCAGCGCGTTCGGGGTGATCCGCACCGCGGATGACGGGGTCACCATCGCGGAGTTCCTGGAGAAGCCGGCCGACCCCCCGGGACTGCCGGGCAGCCCCGACGAGATCTTCGCGTCGATGGGCAACTACGTGTTCACCACCGACGTGCTCATCGACGCCCTGCGCGCCGACGCCGCCGACCCGGAGAGCGTCCACGACATGGGCGGCAGCATCGTCCCGATGCTGGTCGAGCAGGGCACGGCCGCCGTCTACGACTTCGCCGCCAACCAGGTGCCCGGGGCGCTCGAGCGCGACCACGGCTACTGGCGGGATGTCGGCACCCTGGACTCCTACTTCGACGCGCACATGGACCTGTGCGCGCTCGACCCGGTCTTCAACCTCTACAACCGGGACTGGCCGATCTACACCAACGTCCCGCCGTCCATCCCCCCGGCGAAGTTCGTGCACGACACGCCGGGCCGGGTCGGCGTCGCCACCGACAGCATCGTCAGCAACGGTGTGATCATCTCCGGTGGCGCGGTGCGCCGCTCCGTGCTGTCCCCGGGGGTCCGGGTGAACTCGTGGTCGGTCGTCGAGAACGCCGTCGTGATGGACAACTCCGTCATCGGACGGCGCGCCGTGGTCCGTGACGCCATCCTCGACAAGAACGTGGTCGTCCCCCCGGGCGCGACCGTCGGGGTGGACAAGGACCACGACCGCGCCCGCGGCTACCAGGTCAGCGAGGCCGGAGTCACCGTGGTCGGCAAGGGCGTCACGATAGCGGACTGATCCGCTCCAGCGGACCAGGGCGGAACCGAGCGAAGGGCCGAGGAACGGATGCGGGTCGCGCTGTTCACACGTGAGTACCCGCCGGATGTCTACGGCGGCGCCGGGGTGCACGTCGAGTACCTCGCGCGGGAGCTGGCGCGGCTGGTCGACCTGACCGTGCACTGCGAAGGCGACCCGCGCCCATCTCCAGGCACCGCCGGCGCAGCCAGCACGGCCGCGGTCGAGGCGCACCGGCCCTGGCCGGCGCTCGATGGGGCGAACGACGCCCTGCGGATCGCCTCGATGGACCTGTCGATGGCGGCGGCGGTGGACCGTGCCGGCGGTGCCGACGTCGTGCACTCCCACACCTGGTACACCAACCTCGCCGGGCATCTGACGTCCCTCGTGCAGGGCATCCCGCACGTGATGACCGCGCACTCGCTCGAGCCGCGCCGACCGTGGAAGGCCGAGCAGCTCGGCGGGGGCTACCGGCTGTCGTCGTGGTGTGAGCGGGTGGCGATCTCCGCCGCGGCGGCTGTGGTGGCGGTCAGCGAGGGCATGCGCGCCGACATCCTCGACGCCTACCCCGAGGTCGACCCCGGGCGCGTGCATGTCATCCGCAACGGCATCGACACCGACGAGTACACCCCGGACAACCGCACCGACGTCCTCGAGCGGTACGGCGTGGACCCGGATCGCCCGTCGGTGGTCTTCGTCGGGCGCATAACCCGGCAGAAGGGGCTGCCCGTGCTGCTGCGGGCCGCGGCCCGGCTCGACCCGTCCGCGCAGCTCGTGCTCTGCGCCGGCGCTCCGGACACCCCCGAGCAGCTCGCCGAGGTCACCGGGCTGGTGGACGGCCTGCGCGCCAGCCGCGACGGCGTGGTCTGGCTGTCCGGCATGCTCGCCAAGCCCGAGGTGATCCAGATCCTGTCGCACGCGACGGTGTTCGTCTGCCCGTCCGTCTACGAGCCGCTGGGCATCGTCAACCTGGAGGCGATGGCCTGCGGTACGGCCGTGGTCGCCTCCCGGGTCGGCGGCATCCCCGAGGTCGTCGCGTCCGGCGAGACGGGCCTGCTCGTGCCACCGGACGACCCCGCGGCGTTGGCAGCCGCGATCAACGAGGTGCTCGCCGACCCCGGGCGCGCCGCCGCCATGGGCCGCGCGGGGCGGGACCGTGCCGTCGCCGAGTTCGGCTGGCCCGCGGTGGCCGAGCGTACCGCCCGCCTCTACGAGAAGGTCACCGGCAGCTCCGGTTGAACGGGCAGGTAGCGGTTCACGCGGCGTGATCTCGC
>NZ_SJXI01000026.1:0-58579 GCF_004337455.1 Parafrankia sp. BMG5.11
CATTCGTGGCCAGCGCACTAGCTGGGGCGGCCTTCAGGACCGACGCCACTCGGGCGCGCAGCGGGGGACCCGCAGGCCCAACTCACCGAGTCACCGAGCAGAGTCACCGAGCAGGGCGGCGAGGCCAGGGCTTTCGGTCTTTCGGTGTCGAGGGCGCCGAGCAGCAGGCGCTCGTGCGGTTGGGGCGGCGGAGTCCCAGCGTGGACCGTCGCCCCGCCCGCCGCCGACCACCCGCCACGCCGCCACGCCGCTTCCCGCGCTAGGCCGCCGGTCCCGGGGTGGGGCAGCGGGGCCGGCGGTCGAGGCGGGCGCTCCCGGCCGCACAGTCGCCAACTCCGGGAGTGGCCAGGCAGCACCCAGCTCGCCCCCTGCCCTACCTCTAGCCGGGTAAACCCGGGGCGGGCAGCTTGCCGCCGGGCCGGGCTAAAGAGGTCGGGGCCGAGCTCGGCCGGGACCTGTTGTCCCCGCATTGTCCCCGCGGCGGCTGCACGACCTGCGGCACTCGTCGGCGTCGATCCAGCTTGCGGCCGGGGTCGACCTGGCCCTGGTCTCCAAGCGGCTCGGTCACTCGTCGTCGTCGATCACCGCGAACCTGTACGTCCATCTGCTGCGCTCGGCGGGGCAGCAGGCGGCGGAGACGGTGGCCGCGACGATCCCCCGTCCAGCGCGACGTCCGCACCATGTCCTCACCAGCGATGGTGAGAGCTCGGGGATTTCAGAGAGCGGAAAAGAAGTACCTGGTCAGAGGCCCGTCCGTGCTGGACGGGCCCGACCGCGGGGGGCGGAGGCTCGGGGATTTGAACCCCGGAGGGGGTATAAGCCCCCAACCGCATTAGCAGTGCGGCGCCATAGACCGGACTAGGCGAAGCCTCCTGAGTGTGCGTCCCAAGCATAGCGTCCCGCGCGGCGAACCAGACCCCGCCCCTCCCGGCGTTTGACGGGACATGTCGCTCGCCGGGCGCGAGCGGGGCGCGAGCCGGGCGACCGAGGCCGTCTGGCGGGCCAGCCCCGGTCGTCCCCGCGGGGGGTTAGCCGGGCTCCCCTGTGTCGAGCGCGGCCATGACGGCGGTCGCCACCTCGGCCCGCCGCGCGCTACCCAGAAGTCGCGGGATGGCGAGGCCGGTCACGGAGGCGGCGGACGCCGCGGCCACAGACTCGACAGACGCAGAGGTGGCCGACGTGGAGATGGTGGCCGAAGAGCTGGCCGTGCTGGCCGTGGAGGCAGCTGTGACCGGGGCCGACGAGTCCTCGACGTAGAAGGCGTCGACGACGTCCAGGCCGAGGGTCGCGACGATCGCGGTGCGGACGTCCAGACCGGCCTCGGCCAGCGCGCCGGTGATCCGGTGCAGCACCCCGGCACGGTCGGGGGCGCGCACCTCGATGACCGTCGTCGAGCCGGAGTCGTCGAAAATCACCTGAGGTGCCCCCGGCGTGTTCCACCGACGGGTGGTGGCGTAGTCCTGTTCCCGGCCGGCCAGGCGGGCGGTGACGTCGAGGGTGCCCGCCAGGGCCGCGCGCAGGTCGTCGCGCAGCCGCTTCGGGTCCGGGCGGTGCCCGTGCGCGGACGCGACGGCGGCCTGTAGCAGCGAGCGGCCGCCGGCGCCCCGCGCGGAGGCGCGGCGGACGTCCAGCCGGTTGAGCGCGAGGACGCCGGCGGTGGTCGCGAGCAGGCCCACCCGGTCGGCGGTGACGACCACGATCTCGAACATGCCCTCGTCGGGGAGCGGGTTGACCTGCACGGTGAGGTCGTCGGGCAGCGCGAGCAGGGCGGTCTGCCGTTCGGTGAGCGCGGGCGGGCACGGCGGTGCCTTGCCGTCGAGCACGGCGGTGGCCCGGTCGACGAGGTCGGTGACGAGCCGGGCTTTCCAGGCGTTCCACGCGGTCGGGCCGGTGGCCTTCGCGTCGGCTTCGGTAAGCCGGTGCAGCAGGGTGAGTACGCGCACGCTGCCAGCTGCGGCCGCCACCGACTCGATGGTGGCGACGTCGTCGATGTCCCGCCGGGTCGCCGCCTCGGTCAGCAGCAGGTGATGGCGGACCATCTCGACCAGCACCTCGGTGTCCTCGGGCGGCAGGCCCAGCCGGGGCGCCAACGTCTGGACGATGACGATGCCGGCGTCAGTGTGGTCTCCCGGGTACCCCTTGCCGATGTCGTGCAGCAACGCGCCGAGCAGCAGCAGGTCGGGCCGGTCGACGTCCCTGGTGTGGGCGGCGACGCGGGCGGCGGCCTCGATCAGGTGCCGGTCGACGGTGTAGCGGTGGTAGGGGTTGCGCTGCGGCTTGCTGCGCACGGCCGCCCACTCGGGGATCAGCCGCACGAGCAGCCCGACCTGGTCGAGGGACTCCAGCACCCGCACCGCGGCGTCCCCGGTCGCCAGCAGGCTGACCAGGTCGTCCCGGGCGGCCTCGGGCCACGGCTCGGGCATCGCCGGCGCCTCGCGGCCGAGCCGGTCGATGGCGTAGCGCCCGAACGGGACGCCGGCGCGTGCCGCGGCCGCGGCCGCCCGGAGCACCAGCCCGGGGTCGGTGGCGGGTTCGGCGTCGCGGGCCAGCTGGATCTCCCCGTCCTGTTCGACGACGCCCTCGTCGAGGGGCCGTCGGACCGGCCGGCGCAGCCGGGAACGGATCTTCGAGCGTTGCGCGGCGGCCACCCGGTACCAGGTCGTGTCCCACGTCCAGGAGATCGTGCGGCCGGCGTCCGAGATGGCCCGGGACAGCGTGACGGAGTCGGGGTAGCCCAGTGCCGCGGCCACCGCCGTGCCGTCCTGCAGGAGCAGGCGGTCCTGCGCGCGGCCGTGGCTGAGCCGGCGCACCTCGCCGCGGGCGTCGAGCAGCACCTGGTAGGCGGCCTGGACGCGCTCCGGCGGCGCCTCGGCGACCCAGGCCGCGGCGAGGGCGTGCAGCGCGTGGACGTCCCGCATGCCGCCCCGGGCCTCCTTGAGGTCGGGCTCGAGCAGGAAGGCGAGCTCGCCCATCCGGCGCGCGCGCTCCGCGACCGCCTCGGCGAGCTCGGGCAGGCGGCGCGGTGCGCGTTCCCGCCACCGGGTCCGGACCCGTTCCAGCAGCGTGCCCGCGAGGCCGCCGTCACCACGGATCACGCGGGCGTCGAGCAGGCCGAGCGCCGCCTTGAGGTCGGAGTCGGCGACGGAGACGGCTTCGTCCACGGTGCGGACGCTGTGGTCCAGGCCGACTCCGGCGTCCCACAGCGGGTACCAGATCGCGTCGGCGACGGCGGAGATGTCGCCTCGGCGGCCGTCGTGGACGAGCACAAGGTCCAGGTCGCTGCCGAAGGCGGGCTCACTTCGCCCGTAGCCACCGACCGCGAGCAGCGCGACTCCGGGCCCTGGTTCCCCGAACAGCTCCCCGAGGGCCGCGTCGGCGCGCTCGACCAGTGCCTCCCGCAACGCGGGCCCGGTCACACCGGGAAAAGCGTCCACCCGGCCCCGCAGGGCCTGGAGCCTGTCGTTCACCCGCCACCCCCGTCGTACTGGGTCCTATCCCCCGCACCCGCAGTCTGTCGCGGTTTCTCGCCCGATGTTCACGGTTCCACGGCAAGATGTTCGCCGCGGCGTCACAGTGCCGAAAAGAAAGGGGGCGCGCCGTAACAGGCGCGCCCCCGAATGTTCTTCCCGGGCTTACAGGGCGTCGGAGCCCCGCTCACCCGTCCGTACACGGACGACAGCGTCGACCGGGACAACCCACACTTTTCCGTCGCCGATCTTGCCGGTCTGCGCGGACGTCGTGATCGCGGTGACGAGCTCGTCGACGGCCTCGTCGTCCACCACCACCTCGATCTTGATCTTGGGGACGAAGTCGACCTTGTACTCGGCCCCGCGGTAGACCTCGGTGTGGCCCTTCTGCCGCCCGTAGCCCTGTACCTCGGAGATCGTCAGCCCGTGGACGCCGATGCCCTCGAGGGCGGTCTTGACGTCATCCACCTTGAACGGCTTGATGACTGCCGTCACGAGCTTCATGCCTTGGCCTCCTCAGGCACCTTGGTCGCGGTGACGGCGGAGGTGAACCCGCTGCCGCCGATGGACGTCAGCCGGTAGGCCGTCTCACCGTGCAGCGCCTCGTCGAGGCCGATCTCCTCGTCCTCGTCCGAGACCTTCAGCCCGATCGTGTACTTGAGCGCGAGGGCGATCAGGGTGGTCACGACCGCCGAGTAGCCCAGCGTCGCGCCGATGGCCAGCGCCTGCTCGCCCACGACGCTCCACGGACCGCCGTAGAACACACCGTCCTTGCCGATCTCGTTGGTGTCGAGGGTGGCGAAGAAGCCGGTCAGCAGCGCACCGAGGACACCCCCGACCAGGTGGACGGCGCCGACGTCGAGCGAGTCGTCGATGCCGACCTTGCCCTTGATGGACGTCGCCAGCGCGCAGATCGCACCCGCCAGCAGGCCGATGGCGATCGAGCCCATCGGCGAGACGAACCCACAGGCCGGGGTGATCGCGACCAGACCCGCGACGGCACCCGACGCGGCGCCGAGCGTGGTGGCCTTGCCGTCCCGCAGCCGCTCGATCGCGATCCAGCCGAGGATGGCCGTGGCCGCACCGATCTGCGTGTTGAGCAGCGCGATCGCGGCGACCTTGTTCGCGCCCAGCGCCGAGCCGGCGTTGAACCCGAACCAGCCCACCCACAGGATGCCGGTGCCCAGCAGCACGAACGGCACGTTGTGCGGGCGGAAGTCGCCGGTAGGCCAGCCGCGCCGCTTGCCGAGGAACAGCGCCAGCACGATCGCGGCGATACCGGCGTTCGCGTGGACGACGGTGCCGCCCGCGAAGTCGAGCGCGCCGCGCTTGAACAGCCAGCCGCTGCTCGCCCACACCCAGTGCGCGATGGGCGAGTAGACCAGGACCGACCACAGCGTGACGAAGATCGCGAAGGAGCTGAACTTCATCCGGTCCGCGGTGGAACCGGTGATCAGGGCGGGCGTGATGACCGCGAACATCATCTGGAAGGCGACGAAGGCGACGTATGGGATCGCCCCGTCACCCGCAGTGAGATCCTGGAGGGCGAAGAAGTCGAAACCGCCCCAGAATCCGTTACCCTCGCCGAAGGCGATACTGAAACCGACGACCGACCACACCAGTGTGATCATCCCCATGCAGAAGAAGTTCTGCATGAGCATGCCGAGCACATTCTTCGCGCGGACCATACCGCCGTAGAAGAAGGCCAGGCCGGGCGTCATGAAGAGCACAAGTGCGGCGCTGACGAGCACCCACGCGGTATCGCCCGAGCTCAATTCGTCCATGTCTCTCCTGTCATTCCCCCCGCGCGCACCGCGCGGACTGCGCTACCCCGGTCCCCGGCCACGCTGCGCTCGTCCCGGTCCTTCGGCCGAAGAGTCGATAAGATCTGTTCCGATCTAGTGTCTTTCCTGTTTCTGACATGTGAAATCGATTAATTGGGCGACCCATGCTCCTCGAGCTTGGACTCAGCGTGGATGTTACGGGACTCTCCGTGTCGTTCGGCGTGCTTCCGTGACTGTACAACTGCATACAGTTACGGTGCGGCGTCGTGACCAGTGTTCCGACGGAGGGCTGCCATAGCGCCGGTAGCCCGTCCCACGAGGCCTGCACTATCCCCCGATCGGGTGTATCTCCGCCCGTTTCGTCCCCGTACGGGGACCCGCCAGGTAACGCCAATGTAAGTACGCCAGCACTCGAAACAGACAAAGGTTCCCACCGGTCGGCAACGCGCCGGACCATTGACGGACGGGGCATGCGCCCGGTCCTCATCACCCTGCTCGGCGTTCTCGCCGCCGGGCCGTCGCTGACCGGCGCGGGCGGTGGCATCGGGGCGGGCATGGCCCGCGCGGAGCCGAACGCGCCCACCCGCGGCGGCGACACCCACAGCGACACCCCCGGCGGCTCCGGCGGAGGGCCACAGGTCGGCCACGCCGAGGACCTCGGAAGCATCGCCGCCCAGATCACCGCGACCCGGGCCCATCTCGACGACCTCAACCACAAGATGTCCGTGGCCGCCGAGCAGTACAACGCCGAACGCATCCGTCTCGCCGAGGCGGAGCGCGCCGCGGCCACGGCCGCCCAGCAGCTGCGAACGGCGGACGTCGCCGTCCGGCACGCTTCCGACCGGCACCGCGGCCTGGCGACGTCGGCCTACCGCTCCGGCGGGCTGGAACAGCTCTCCATCCTGCTCACCGGCGATCCCCGCACCGCGCTCGACCGCGCCGGCGCCGTCGACGCGCTGTCCCGGCGGCAGCGGGCCGCCGAATCCGACCTGCGGCTGGCCCGCCACGACCAGACCGAGGCGAAGCAGGCCGCCGACGAGACCCGCGCCGGCCGGCAACGGCTCGTCGACTCACTGGCCGAGCGCCGGCGCGGGCTGGAGGAGTCAGCCGGCGAGCAGGGCAGGCTGCTGGACGGCCTGATCGCCCGGCAGGCGGAGCTGGAACGCCAGGCCCGGGAACGCGAGGCCGCCGCGCTGCGGGCCCGCAAGGCCGCCGAGGCCGCGGCCGCCGCCGAGACGGCCCGCCAGGCCGCCCTGGAACGTGACCGGCTCACCCGGGAGGCCGGTCTCGTCACGACGGCCGGCAACGCCTTCGCCGCGGCACCCGCCCTGCCGGCCGCGCCACCCCCGACCGGCGGCAGCGGCGGCGCGGCCCGCGCCGTCCAGGAGGCGCGCGCCCAGCTCGGCAAGCCGTACGTCTGGGGTGCCGAGGGCCCGGACAGCTTCGACTGCTCCGGACTCACCCAGTGGGTCTGGGGAAAGGCCGGCGTCAGCATCCCGCACTACACAGGCGACCAGTGGACGGCTGGCCGGCGGGTCACCCGCGACGAGCTGATCCCCGGCGACCTGGTCTTCTTCGGTGCTGACCTCTACCACGTCGGCATCTACATCGGGAACGGCCAGATGATCCACGCGCCGCGTACCGGCGAGGTCGTACGGATCGAGAACGTGTGGTGGTCGACGTTCCAGGGCGGTGTCCGCCCGGGCGCCTGACGCGCCCGGACGCGGTGCCCGACGACGCTCCGGCCCCGTCCCCGCCCCCGGCCCGGCTTGTGCGTGACCCGTGTAGCTCCCCCCCAATCGATGGAGCGAGCTGTGCGGGTCGCGCACGAGGCGGGGTTGGCCGGTGGGCGGGTAGCTGCCCCGCCCACCGGGTGGCGCTCGGACAGACGAAGGGCCGGGCGTCTATGCCCGGCCCGACAGTCAGATCCGCATCCGTACAGATGCTTGCGTGCTGTGGCTCTGTACAGGTGCTGCGTGCCCTGTGCGCCGTGTGTGCTGTATGCCGTGTGTGCTGTCGTTTCCCGGATCAGTGATTGACGTAGACGAGCGCCGCTGTGCTGCGGTCGATCTCGGCCTCGCTGTCGCCGTCCGGCTTGGCGATGTACACCCTGTCGCCGCGCGCGTTCAGGTAGAGCTGTGCCCCGGGCACGATCGCGGCGTCCCGCAGGACGCGCATCGCCTCCTCGTCGGTCTGGAGGCGCTCCGAGATCCAGGCCACCGTCACCGACTTGGTCCCGGTGTTGCTTCGCTCAGCCGACGTGAGCAGGCTCACCGGTGCCACACCAGGCGGCTGCGCCGTCTCGAGCTGCGCCGGGATCTCGTTCCCGAACGGGCACCGCTTCGGGTCACCGAGCAGGACTGTCAGCCGGGCCTCGACCTCGTCCGAGATCACATGCTCCCAGCGGCAGGCCTCGTTGTGGACCAGCGCCCAGTCCAGGCCAATGACCTTGGTGAGGAGCAACTCGGCCAAGCGGTGCTTCCGCATGACCGCCGTCGCTCTGACCAGGCCCTTCTCCGTGAACTGCACGGTCCGGTCGTCGGCGAGCGCGACGAGGCCCTCGTTCGCGAGGCGCGCGGTCGACTCACTCGCGGCCGGCGCGCTCACGTGAAGGCGCTCGACCAGGCGCGCGCGCAGCGGGGTGATGCCCTCCTCCCGTAGTTCATACAGGGTCCGGAGGTACATCTCGGTACTGTCGATCAGTCCAGTCACCGGTCTCCTTCGTCCGCAACCAGAGTACGCCGCAACGCCTGGCAGGAGGAGCCGCATTCCTCTGCGTCCTGATGGCGGAGTGTGGTATGTCCGTGCCCGTTCCGTCACCGTGTCGCTGGCCAGACTGGCTCCTACTCAGAGTATCGATGCAAGTACAACTTGTCGCGGCTACCGCTCACTCGACGAACTGCGTGGCGCGAGCCCGCGGCGTTGCCCGCCTAGGCCAGGGTGAACGTCCGCACCAGCCGCGCCGCGGACGGCTCACGGCCGGCCCGCGGTCAGGGACACCAGTCCGGCGGCTCGGCTGCGGCGAGTACCTACACTCGAGAGTATGAGCACGACTCAGATCGCGCCGGAGACCTCTGACACCCGCTCGGACGAGGGGGATGATCTCTCTCACTACGCGCGCAGGGAGGAGATCGTCCGTGCCTCCATCGAAGGCGGCCGCGTGACGGCGCTGTGCGGGTACAAGTTCGAACCGGTGCGCGACCCCAAGCGTTTCCCGGTCTGCCCCCGCTGCAAGGAGCTCGTGGAGATGGCCGAGCAGCTCGGCTGAGCACCCGTGCCCCGTACCGGCCGTCGGGATCCACGCGCCGGCCGTCCGGGTTCGCGCGTGTGCGCGGGCCCGGGTGGAGTCGCCTTCCCACACCGGTGTCTGGATGCGTAGGCTTGCGAGGCGTTGAGTGATCCCGCCCGGTCGATCATGGAGCCATCGCCAGGCATCCGACCGGCCAGGTGCGGGATCGCCCCGCAGCGCCCCTGTAGCTCAGTGGATAGAGCGACCGCCTCCTAAGCGGTAGGTCGCAGGTTCGATTCCTGCCAGGGGCACTGGTCACCGCGACCATCGGTGTGATCTGGGCATTTGGCCAGATCGGGCATCGCGGCGACCAGCACCAATGCGAACCTCCATAGCGTGACCTTCCACATGCCGCGCGGGGCGGTCGACCCGACCGTGCTGTGCAGAGATGGAGCGCCGGTTCGACGCGGGCACCCGCGGCACGTACTCGACCGGCGCGTCGAACCTCCGTCAGGTCCCGATCGGCGTGGTCGTCCCACGCGCTGTCGAGGCGGCGGCCGACGCGGTGGCCGTGTGCCGCGAGCGGGAGGATCCGCCCCGACGAGATCCGCCACTGGCAGCTGACCGTCGCCGACGTCCAGGCCGCCCTGCACCGACAGGGCGGCCGGCCTACGCACGATCGGGCTGCTCATCTTCGAGCCCAGGGGCGGCTCAGCGTGATCGACACGGAGGGCCGAGCGGGCCTGACCAGGATGGTGTCGCGACGTGCACGGCACGTCGAGATCATCCACGGTGCGTCACCGTCCTCCGGGACCGGACAGCGCGTCAGCCAACAGACCGAACGCCAGGGGAGCCGTCGCCGTGGCCGCCGTTCTCAACAGGATATGGACGGCCTCCGCCCAGCCTCACAGCGGCGGCGACGTGATGTCGAGTCGCGCCGCGTCCAGGGGTGGGTGTTCGCCACGCCGAGTCCGGCCGCCCCACAGCCGCGGCCGACAGGGCCTTATGCCGGTCGTCGTCTGCGGCTATCCGCTACCAGGACTGGAAACTCGACAACTCCGCCGGGCAGGTCATCGACGCCGTCCGCCTGATCCGCGACGCCATCCGCGCACCCGTCGAGAAGCTCCTCGGCGAACTCCTGATCGCCGACGACTGATCACTCGTCCGACACCGCGCCGGCGACTCCCTGATGCTCGCAGTCGTTCGAGGCCCGCGGCCGGCTCGCCAGTGCGGCCGGGTCGAAGGTCAGCTTTCCGAACGCACGACCGCCCGCCCGGTCACCGACCGCGGGACGATCCGGATCCAGTACGGCCGCTCGACGACGTCCGCCCAGGGCTCCAGGCCCAGGCGCTCCAGTGCCGCGGTCTGGGCACCCTCGACGACGGCCCCGGCCGCACCGGTGACCAGGACGCTCCACCCCGCTCTGGTCTCCGGGTCGAACCAGTCGGCATGGAAGGAGACCGAGTCATGGTTCACCGCCGCCGACAGCTTGGAGCCGACGGCCGACCGGAAGACCACACTGTCGCCGTCCATCGCGTGGTTGACGGTCAGCAGGACGACCTCGCCGTCCGACACGAAGGCCACCCGGCCCACCGGCACCGTCCCCAGCAGCCGGATGCACACGTCGAACGGCAGCACGGCGAGGCCGGCGTGATCAAGTGCGAACTCCTCGGAGTCGATCAGGTCCTGCAGCGACAACGGGTCCACAGCTACTCCTCGACCTGACAGGCGGAAACCGATCCGCCGGCCACGCCGCCGGCGGCCACCCGCGTGCCCCGTCCTGTTCTTCGACGTCACACGCTGGCGCACAGACCGTACCGTCGCGGTGTCGGCCGCGGCCATACGGTCCTCCCCCGACAGCGTTGGCGTTGGTCTCATACGGGTCGCACACAGGGCGTCCTCGCGCGGCTGATCATGGCTCAGCGGCCCAGGCATGTCACGGGGCCTGTTGCACGTCGCTACAGCTGACGCGACCGCAGGCGCGGCCCGTCGCAGTCAGTGCCTCTCCCGGAGCGTGGCACGCGGTCACGACGCCGCGCCCGGTGGGCCTCAGCGCGCATGCAGCCCTGAAGGTGGAAGAGGGTCAGACCGCACGCCACTGGTCATAGCGTCCGTTGCCACGAGTTGGAAGGAGTCGGCAGAACCGTCCGGCGAACGGAACGTCCTCCGGACGAGACCGACGAGACCGAGGAGCGCCCGGGGCAGGCACGGCGTCCATTCGCAGCCATGGCCAGCGCAGGGCGTGTCCCGAGTGCGGCCCCCGTCGACTCGGGTACGAACGGAGTCCGACGCGGCGAGACACGCCCCGATCTTCACCGCCGGGTCCGCGTCACCCCTTCGAGGATCTTGGTGATGTCCTCGACGGCGTCGCAGAGGCCGGACGCGATATTCATGACGAGGTCGTAGGCCTCATCGTTGGTCAACGTCAGCCGGCGGCCGTTGAGGCCGTAGAAAGCAATCAGCCCAGCGAGAGCGAGCCTCTTGTTCCCGTCGATGAGGGCATGGTCGCGAGCCAGCGAATGCAGGAGCGCAGCGGCCTTACCGTCGAGCGTGGGATAGGCGTCACGCCCGAACACCGTCGCCCGTGGGCGAGCAAGAGCGGATTCGAGCAGCCCGTGATCCCTGACCACGGGCTCGGAGCCGATGGCCCGCTCAGCGATGTACAGCGGTTCACGAAGCGTCAGGTAGATCATTCGCCGAGCCGTCGGAGCGCCTCGGCGTACCCTAGGCGCCTGATCCCGGGGTTTCAGAGGTTCCACGGATTAGCCTGCTAACAAGCGTCTCCCCTGTTCACCGGCCAGATTCGCCGCTAACGGGGCGCTAACAGTTAGCGGGAGAGCCGCTAACTGTTAGCGCGGTTACGCAGGCCCGAGGCCGTACCTGCTGTCACGCTCAGCAACCACATTGGCCGCGTTAGTAGCATTCCGTCTGTCGTTCAACGGCGACGGCTCTGCCTGGGGAAGCTGGCGGACGGTGACGGGTGAGTGTAGGGATCGGATCTACCTGGCCACTCCGAGCTGGCGAATCGCGGTTGTTGGCCAGCGTCAGAACGCTGGATGTGGCCGAGGTTGGCCAGCGTCGTTCAGGACCTGCTGCCGCGCCGCTTCGGGAGAGGGGCGCGGCAGCAGGCCTGCGCCGGTGTCAGGTCAAGCCGGGGCGTCGGCGTCCTGCATCGAGGGCGCGAACTCCTCGGGGCCGTTCTGCGCCGCCGCCGGATCCATCCACATGACCTGCCAGCCGTGGCCGTCGAGGTCGAAGAAGCTGCGTGAGCACATGAAGCCATAGTCCTCCAGGCCATCCGCCTCGACGCCGCCCGCGGCCAGCGCGGCCTCAGCGACCGCGTCGACCTCCTCGCGGGACGACACGCTGAAGCAGTAGAGCGCCAGCGTGTGCGTGGCGGGATCGGCCATCGGCAGCTTCGCGAACTCCGCGAACTTCTTGTGGCTGAGCAGCATGACGCTGGCCTGTTCGCCGACCAGCATGCAGGCGGCGGTCTCGTCGGTGAAGTTCGGGTTGAAGCTGAACCCGAGCTTCGCGAAGAACGCCTTGCTGCGCTGGAGGTCCGCTACGGGGATGTTCACGAACAGCATGCGGCCGGGGTGCGCGGGAGTGGTCACGGCGGGTCTCCAGGTCGGTAGTGGGACGGGTACGTCCTGGTAGACCGGGCGGGCCGGCGGAACTCATCGGTAGAGCCCGGAGCGTCCGCGCGCCAGACCACCGGGCGGCCTCACCATCTCCGTCGCGCCCATGCACGAGACGTCAGGCGAGCCATCACCGGCTCGCCTGGCTGTTGCGCTCTGCGCGGATCTGCCGCCGGCAGACCGCCAAAGCCCGCCTGATACGAGCCACGCCACCCGAGGACTGGCCAACCATCGCGGCCATTGACCATCTACTGGCCAACCATCACAGCGAGTGGCCATCCGTCCCCGATCCCTACAGTGAGGCGGTGTCGGGGCCGCCGGTTCGCTGGTGCTTGCCGCAAGCGGCACAGGTGCTTGCGTAAGCACCCCTGTAAAGCGGGCAAAACCATCTCTGAGCTGCTGGTCTGCGTGTAAGCGCCTTGGTCGCCGGATCGGCGAAAACCGGCGAGAACCGACCTTACGGACGCGGCCGGAGCCGACCGGCTCGGTTGATCTAGAGGCGGCTCTCCTCCTGAGCCTCCCCGTGGGGCGGAAGTCGGGGACACCGGTCTCGACGTCGGCCCGCCCTGTCCGCCCAGTCAGAGGGGCTGAGAGCCGCGGAAAGTCAGCTTCGACGGGATCGGCCAACCGGACTCGTCAACCGGACCGACACACGAGATCCTTACCTTTCCGACGTCGGTCTTGACGATCCCGTCGCGGCCAGGCGCCACGCCGGGGATAGCTAGACCGCTGTAGGTGACCACCGCGTCGGCCGGTACGCCCGCGGGAGAGTTCGGCGCCTGGACGGCCGCGTCGATGCACGCCTGGCTCATTTCGATGAACCGCTGGCTGGTTGGGTACCCGGACCCATAGTTCGGGATTTTCCAGGCGTCCAGGCGGTCGAGGAGTTTTCCCGCGCCGTCGAAGGCGTAGAACGCGAGGGGCTGGTCTATTGCTGGGAAGTTGGCGCCTTCGACCTTGAACCGGGCGAGGAAGCCACCGTCATCGAGGATCGGGACGACGATACTCTCTCCGGTCGGGAACACGGCCAGCACCATTGCCACGTCCGGCGAGACCCGCCCAGCACCGAACCGGGCGTACAGCCAACCTGAGCCCTGGTAGTTGAACGACTTCAGCGGACCGTTGGGCGGGAGCAGATACTCGTTATAGTAGGGTGCTCCATTTCCTTCCGAGCCTTCGACGCGGTCGACGGCGGGACCGCCGTCCTTACCGGTGGGGATATCGCAGTAGGCCATTTCGGTCTCGGACACGATTATCGCGGCGTAGCCCTGTTTGTCATGGATCGCGCCGAGGACCCGGCCGGTATCACCTGGTATGTTCACGCTCTGAGCACAGGTGCGGATCAGCGTCGCCTTCTCGCTCTCGGTCAGCGGCACGGCGCGGGGAGTGTCCACCAGACGGATCTTGATCGGCGGCTGTCCGGCCGCTCCGGGCACCTCAGGGGGCACCGGCGGTTGCGCCGGCCTCGACGTCGGCGTCGAGGCCGATGTTGGTGTCGCCCCGGCGGGTCCCGCGGCGATCGCGTGGTCAGGCTGGCCCGTGCGCGTTACCGCGAGCAGGCTCACGGGGATCGCGACGCCGACGAGGACGACGGCGAGCGCGGTGGCGAGCCGGCCTCGGGTGCGGCGGCGGCGGGCGCCGGCGCGGATGGTGCTGGGAAAGGTCGGACCGAAGGCCGGCGTGGGCTCGTCGTGAGCGAGGGCGCGCAGCTGGGTCCGCAGGTGTGCGTCGTCGAGGGTCATAGCCGGTCTCCCTCGGGCCTGGTGGTAGCCAGCCGCGGTGCGCGCTGGCGGTGGTCGCGGTCCGTCAGGATGTCGGGTCCCGCGGCGACGGCCGGTGCGCTGATCGCGCGGAGGTGTTCGCTGGCGCGCAGCCGGGCCAGGCCGCGGGAGGCGTGGGAGCGCACCGAGCCGATGGAGCAGCCGAGGGCCGCGGCTACGTCGCCCTCGGGCAGGTCCTCGACATAGCGGAGGACGACGACGGCACGCTGGCGGGGTGACAGGAGGTGCAGTGCCCGGATGAGGCTCTCGCGTTGGGTGATCCGGTCGGCGAGGTCGACGCCCACCGCGGCGACGTCGTGTGACCAGGGCCCGTGGTCGTGCAACGGGACCTCGACGACCCGGGCGCGCAGCCGCCGCCACCGGCTCGTCGCACCGTTGACGATGACCCGTCGGAGATAGGCCTCGTGCCGCCCTTCGTCGATCTTGTCCCAGCGCAGGTAGGCCCGTTCGAACCCGCCCTGGACGAGGTCCTCCGCCGCGGCCCGGTCGCCGCCGGTCAGCAGGATCGCGCTCGAGAGCAGCCGGTTGGCCACTCTGGCCACGAATTCCTCGAAGACCCGTTCGTCATCCGCGTCCACTCCTCGCCTCCTCGCGATGTCACCGCTGCTGATGTGACGCGCGCGGGCCGGCCAGCTATGAGGCTGGATGGGGTTCTGTCCGGCGGCCGAGGACCGCGGCGGCCCTGTCGGCCGGGCCCGCCCCGGGGCGGCGTAGGCGGTGGAGTCCACATCGCGCGGTGGATGTCACGGGGGGATCGCGTGATGATGAGTGCGTCACGCCGGTGAGCTATCTGTCGGGGGCGGGTTGAGGCGGTCCTGTGGGGCGGCTGGTCCGATCCTGAGCGATCCGTGCCGGCCTCCACGGTGGTTCGAGGGTTACCACCCTGCACGTACTAACTTTTGGCCCGTCGTTCGACGGTGACCTGAGAGACCCTGCGGAAACGACTACGCGTCGGCGCTGCCACCGCCCGCCGACTGGTCGCACAGCTGCGCAGTGATGTCCATGTCGCGCTCGACGGCCAGGGCGAGTCGGCGACGTAGAACTCGATAACACCACGCCCTTCTGTGCCGGTCGGGGAGGCGTGCCCGCGGGCTTCCCCGTCATCCGGCCGGATGACGGGACGTCAGGGCTCGTGACTCGGGATTGCGCGAAGACCTCGCTATGGTCCTCGGATGCCGTTCGGAACCGGGCGGTGAGGCTGGTCACGGGTGTGGGTGTGCCTGGCCGTTGTCGGCGGTCTGTGGGCGTCTCTCGGCTGCCTCGAACGCGGGCCCGAGTGGCGCGAGCGCTGCTCGTAGCAGTTCAGGCAGCGAGCCGGACAGTAGGACGAGTCCCCCAGCTGCGGGGGAGGTCGCGGTGGTCAGCCAGCGTGTGAGCGCGATTCGCACTGCGGTGGCGACACTCGCTGCGAGTACGTGGGCGGTGAGCTGGTCGCTGTCGCCCAGGCGCTCGGCGATCACGGCGGTGAGGGGCTGCTCGATCTCGTTGACGGTGCCGAGGAAGGCATCGCGAAGCGTGGGGCGAGTCGTGATGAGCAGTAGTGCGCTGGGATCGTGGCTGCCCGGGTCGGTGTACTGCGCCACGATCGCCTCGATGATGGCGGTGGCGAGTGGGGTGCTAGCGGCCTGGGCAGCCACTGCCGCCGCGACCCGTGCTTCCCGTTCCGCGGTGACGGCGGCGACGATCGCCTGTTCGCGGCTGGAGAAGTAGTTGTTGTAGGTCCGTGGCGAGACCCCGGCGGCCTCGGCAATGTCGTCGACCCGCACGCCGTCGGGCCCACGCTCCAGGGCCAGCCGCAGGGCGGCCTCCCGTAGAGCCTTCCGGGTGGCTTCCTTCTTCCTCTCCCGTAGGCCAGGCGGTGGCGTCGTCACCAGGCCAGCATCCCACGGCCACATGCGTACGCGCAAATTTGCGTGCGCGCATCTTTCTGCTAGCGTCGGATCGTCTCCCTCGCCAGGAAGGACCAGACGCATGCGCGCCAAGGGCATCACGTACGACACCGGCTTCGTCCACAAGGGCGAGATCTCCCGCCAGCGCTTCCACTCCGACGTGGTCAGGCGGGAGCTGGCCATCATCCGAGACGACCTGCACTGCAATGCTGTCCAGATCACCGGCGGTGACCCGGAGCGGCTGGAACTGGCCGCGAGCCACGCCGCGGAACTCGGGCTGGAGGTCTGGTTCTCGCCCTACCCGCTGGAGCTGACGAGCGACGAGATCCTGACGCTGTTCGCCGACTGCGCCCACCGCGCGGAACGCCTCCGGCAGCAAGGAGCCGCGGTCGTGTTCGTCACCGGCGTGGAGTTGACCCTCATGAACCGGGGATTCACACCCGGCGACACCCTCGCGGAGCGACTCGACCTGCTGCTGGGCGAGCCCAACGGCCGACTCGAACGGCTCGCCGAGATAAGTGCCCGTCTCAACGACTTCCTCAACGACGCAGTCGCCGTGGTCCACCAGCACTTCAACGGGAAGGTCACCTACGCTGCCATACCGTTCGAGCGGGTCGACTGGACGCCCTTCGACATCATGTCGCTCGAACTCATCCGATCCGCCGAGGTCGCCGACCGGTACCGGGAAGGCGTACGCACCCTCGTCGCGCAGGGAAAGCCAGTCGCGATCACCGGATTCGGCACGGCCACCTGGCGCGGCGCCGGCGACAGAGCGCCCCGCAGCATGGAGATCGTCGAGTCCGACCCGGAAACCGGCGCCCCCCTCCGGCTGAACGGGACCTACGTCCGCGACGAGGCCGGCCAGGCCACCTATCTGGCCGAACTACTAGAGATCTTCGACACCGAGGGGGTCGACAGCGCCTTCGTCTTCCTCTTCGCGCTCGAGAGCCATCCGCACCGTCCCGATGGTGATCCCCGCGACGACCTCGACCTGGCCAGCCCTGGCATAGTCAAGATCCTCGAGGACCACCACGGAGACACCTATCCCGACATGGCCTGGGAACCCAAGGCCGCCTTCGCGACCATCGCCGAGCACTACGCCACCTGAGCACCCCGCCACAGCGTCCTCTCAGGTCCAGTTTCCGCATAGCGCTCGATGTCCACACAGGACAAGAACACGGCGACACGGCGATGCAATCGATTGCCGGCAGGGTACTGGCCGGGTGACGCCGGCGCCTCAGATCGATCGAGCCCGAGTTTCGCGAGCCGGGATTCGATCGCGCCCCGGCCACGCTGAGGAGCGTCGATCATTTCCTGCACCGTCCAGTGCGCCTCGTGTTCCTGCCGGAGTTGGTCATCCTCGCTGGGTGACCATGGCTCCCCGTGGCGAGGGTGGTCTCGCCGTTTCCGTTCCAGCACCCGTGCGTACGACGGCGTGGGAGACCAGTCGACCGCGACGAGGTCATCGACCGCATAGGTGGCCAGGACCTCGTCGCCGCAGCGCAGGTAGACGACACCGTCCATCGCCGACAGCCCATCCGCATCGGCGACCTTCTCGACTGTTTCGCCGCCGATACGGACCTCGACCCGTGCCCGCGGCGGCGCCGTGCGCTGCCGAGGACTGTCGAGCCGCTGCTCCAGCAGGGCCGACCAGACGTCCCCCGCCGGTGTGGCGGTCACCAGTCGCCAGCCAGCCTCGCCCAGCGAGTTCAGCGTCTCCGCGAGGCGATCAACGCCCACGGTCACCATTCGGTAGCGAAACTGGCTCATTGGGCAATCGTCGTACATCGGCGCGTACAGGTCTTCAAGATAGGGATCACAGTCCGAAGAACGGGACCCACCTCGCGGCATCACGACGTACCAGATCATTCCGGCCCGGATCGCAGGCGGACGAGGCTAACCCCGTCTCGCCACTACACACCGCGCAGTCGGGCACAGAGTGGCCCCTCATCCCTTCCGCGGATGGGGGGCCGTTCACGTGTCTGGCGTTCCTCCGACCAAAATAGTCACCCAGAACAACAATTTCCGTGGTGGTTAACGGCCTCAATGCCACAGGCAGGGGCCTGATCCGACGCCGTGACGGAATGCCGGCCTGACGGATTCACCGCCGACGACACGGACCCACCTGGCACGGGGCGGCTTCAGTCGTCGCGCCCGGCACCGCGATCGGGTGCGCTCATGTCCCCCGTCCCGGGCGTGCCCTCGGCGAGCCCGTAGCGCAGGTACACGGTGCCCTTCGGACCGGCTACCGGCGGTTCGAGGAGTGTGACGTTCGTGGGCACCGCGCCCCCGTCGAACACCTTCTTCCCGACGCCGAGCACGATCGGGTGCACCCAGAGGTCGAGACGGTCGAAGAGCTTCTCGCGCAGGAGGGTCTGCACCAGGTTCAGGCTCCCGACGACCTTCACGTGCTCGTGCCGGTCACGGATCTCGCGCACCGCGCCGGCCAGATCCGGGCCGAGCTGCGTGGACCCGGCCCACGAGAGGTCGGGCCTGCCGCGGGAGGCCACGTACTTCGGGACGCTGTTGAAGAGCGTGGCGATCTCGTTGTCCTCGCCGCCCTCCTGGTACGGCCAGTAGGCGGCGAAGATGTCATACGTCCGCCGGCCGAGCAGGAGGGCGTCCGTGCCCTCGTACGCGGCACCGACCTGCGCCCCGGCGACCTCGTCCAGCAGAGGCGCCTGCCAGCCGCCGAACGGGAACCCCACCGGGTCCTCCTCGGGGCCGCCGGGCGACTGCCCGACGAGGTCGAGGGTCGCGAACAGCTCGATGTGGATGAGGCCCATGCCTTACTCCCGATGAGTTGGTTGTCTCCGTCGGGAGGCAGACCTGTGGGCACCGGCAGACTCATCGCTGCGACGGCACCCAGCTTCGTACTCGTCGACCGCCTCGCCCGGCGCATCGGTCACCACCGGCGTCCTGCGGTCAGCGTCCTTGCGACGCCCGGCAGGTATGCCGTGCGCCTTGATCCAGGCCCGCGCGTCCGATTCCTCGAACAGCACATGCCGACCGATCTTGAAGCACGCGGCCCGGTGCCCTGCTTACGCCACCAGGCCGGGACGCCGCACCGGCACTCCCGCAGGCCCTGATCCGAATGTGGCCCATCCGGGGTTTCAGGGGCCGCCGGACAAGGCGTAGGAGACGAGGTGGGTGTCGTCCGGGTCAGCCACCCAGATGACGGTCGAGCACAGTGTCTCGCCAGCGACCACGGCCAAGTGCTCGGGACGGAACACGGTTGCGCCCCCGGTGTGCGGCCTACTGCCACGAGAATTCCGCCCTCCGGGTTGGCCCCCGCCCTCGTCACCGGACCGCTTCGGGTGACAGTGTCACACATTCCCTCCCGCCTGGCGGACAGTGACGGGTGAGGCGGTGTCGGGGCCGGTCTGCCGGCGCTTGCCGAAAGCGGCATAGGTACTTGCGTAAGCGCCCCCGTAAAACGGGCAATACCGGCCTTGCAGCCCCCTGTGCCGAGCGGCTGGCCGAGCCAGGGGATCAGATGGTTTCCGCGTGAGCGACCACCGAAGGTAGCAGGCGAAGTCATCACGTGATGAATGCCCACCGCGCCGGCCAAGGAGCCGATGTCCCGAGACACGCTATTCGCATGTCCTGAGCCAGGGCACTACCAGGGGCACCATACCCATGCTGACCTGCGACAGACCCGACTACCAACGATCCAGTGGATTGAGTACAGCGCTGCTGGACCCCGAACGAGGTGTGATGGTCGCACCGCCGCGATCACGGAAGGTCTGCCGGTAGGCAGTTGGTGAGACACCCGTCGCGGCTCGGAAGTGCTGACGCAGCGAGATCCCGGTCGCGAAGCCCGTGTGCCGGGCGACCTGGTCGATCGGCAGGTCGCTGCTCTCGAGCAGATACCTGGCCCGCTCGACCCGTTGCCCGGTCAGCCACTGCCCGGGTGGGAGGCCCACCTCGTCCCGGAACCTGCGGCTGAATGTCCGCACACTCATGCGCGCGTGGGCGGCGAGCTCGGAGAGGCTGGTCGGCTCGCCCAGGCGACGGAGCATCCACTCCCGGGTGCTGGCCGTGCTCGTCCCGGAGGGCGGCGGTACAGGGCGCTCGATGTACTGCGCCTGGCCGCCGTCGCGCCAGGGCGGCACGACACAGCGGCGGGCCGCGCGGTTCGCGACCTCGCTGCCATGATCGCGGCGGACGAGGTGCAGGCACAGATCAATACCGGACGCGGCGCCCGCCGAGGTCAGCACGTCCCCGTCATCGACGAACAGGACGTCGGGGTCGACCGTCACCCGGGGGAACATCCGGGCCAGGCGCTCGGCCTCGAACCAGTGGGTGGTGGCCCGGCGTCCGTCAAGCAGCCCGGTGGCTGCGAGCAGGAACGACGCCGTGCAGATCGAGACGACCCGGGTGCCCGCCGCGACCCTGGCGAGGGCCGAGGCCACCAGGGCGACTGACCGGGGGTCGACCAACCTGCTCCGTTCGTCCGGCTCGTCCGATCCGGGCCAGCGGGACGGGCCGGACGGGCCGGCCTCCTGCGGATGGACCGGCGCGAGAACCACGGTGTTCGCCGTCCCCAGCATGTCGGCCGTGTGATCGACGGCGACGGTGAACCCGGCGGCCGTGCGTACGGGCTCGCCATCGACGGTGCAGACGACGACGTCGTAGAGCGGATCGCCGGCCGGCCCGACCGCCGCCCCGAAGACACGGGCGGGTATGCCCAGCTCGAACGGGATGACGCCGTCAAGCGCGAGGACGGCGACGCGATGCATGGCCAGATCCTATCGAACAGTGACTATCAAGCCACTCCTGTCCACGCCCCGGCCGGGGCATCCTGACCTCACGACGCGGAGCGCACCAGGAACTGATCTGGGTCTGAGGAACGATGAGGGGACGAGATCGATGAGGGCGATCGTGTACGAACGCACCGGTGATTCGGAGGTGCTCCGGCTGGTGGAGCGTCCCCGTACGGATCCCGGGCCGGGCCAGGTCCGAGTACGGGTCGCGGTGTCGGGAGTGAACCCGACGGACTGGAAGGCCCGCAGTGGCGCGCACGGACCGGTCCCACCGGGCGGGCTGGTCCCGAACCAGGACGGCGCCGGTGTCGTGGACGCCGTCGGTGCCGGAGTCGATCCCGCCCGGGTCGGGGAACGGGTGTGGATCTGGGAGGCGGCCTGGCGACGGCCCGACGGCACCGCGCAGGAGGAGATCGTGCTGCCCGCCCGCCAGGCGGTACCGCTGCCACCCGGTGCATCCTTCGATCTCGGAGCCAGCCTGGGCATCCCGGCGATGACCGCGCACCGGACCCTCACCGTCCATCCGGAGGGCCCGGCCGCGCTCGGACCGTCGGCGCTGGCCGGCCGGACCGTGCTTGTCGCGGGTGGCGCGGGCGCGGTCGGACACGCGGCGATCGAGCTTGCGCGCTGGTCCGGCGCGAACGTCGTGACCACCGTCAGCTCACCCGGGAAAGCGGCGCTGGCCGCCGCCGCAGGCGCCCACCATGTGGTCAACTACCGCGAACCCGACGCCGCGGAGGCGATCGGCAAGGCTGCGCCGGACGGCGTCCACATCGTCGTCGAGGTGAACCCAGGCGCGAACGCCGAGCTCAACCAGCAGGTCCTGGCTACCAACGGAGTAGTGGTGATCTACGCCGACGGCGGCGGGACGCATCTGCCCATCCCGATTTTGCCGTCCATGATGTCGAACACCCGGCTGCAGTTCATCCTCGTCTACACCATGCCGGACACGGCCAAACTCCAAGCTGTCAAGGACATAACAGCAGCGGCAGCAGTCGGCGCGCTGCGCGTCGGCACGGACGCCGGTCTCCCGCTACACCGGTTCCGGCTGGAACAGACCGCCGCAGCGCATGACGCAGTCGAGGCAGGCACCGTCGGAAAGGTCCTCGTCGACGTCACCCATGCCCAGGAAGATCCCGAACAAGTTCACCTTCCGGACGAGGAATAGTTTCTTCTTTTCCGACCGGTTATTCGAGATCAAAAGAGGACGACCACGACGGTCCGTGCTCTCATTCGGCCCGTTCCTGGGCCCGGTAGTCCTGGACGGAACGATCGACGTACGCCAGCAGCTCCGGAGTCAGCCGGTGCAGCGCCCGTCGGTCGTACCAGCGGACGATAAGGGTGCCCACGGCGAGCCAGCAGAGCAGGCCGATCGCGGCCGCCACGACGCCACGGGTCAGACCCGCGTCAGCCTGGGCGCCGAAGTACAGGATCGCCCGGTCGCCGGCGAGGATCTGCCGCAGCGGCTCAGCCTCGCTGAGCAGCCGGAAGAAGCCGGGTAGTGCCTCCACGGGGACGGTCCCGCCGGCCGAGGCCAGGCCGGCGTAGACGAACAGCAGGATGGCGACCAGCTGCCCGGGGGTGCCGAGCACCGCGAAGAGCACAATCGTCCCGGCGGCGACGCTCGCCGCGCACAGCCACGCGTACAGCCACAGCAGCAGCGGATGCGGCGCGTCCATGCCCACCACGCCGGCCGCGACCGCGAGCATCAGGCCGGTCACCACCGCGGTCAGCACCGCCGCCATCGCCCATTTGATCAGCAGGGTCCGCCACCGGCTGATCGCCTTGGGCTGGAGCTGGGTCCATCGGGGGCCGACCTCGGAGGTCCCGTAGCCGAGTGCCGCGTCCACCGTGGAATGCAGGATGGTCCCGGCCAGGAACCCGCACATGAGGGTCAGCAGGGCCAGGTAGAAGGCGCTGAGGCCGAGCGCGCTGCTCGCGGGCGGGGGATGGAACTGGCTGGTCGTGACTGTCACCGGGTTCGCCAGGAACGCCTTCGTCGCGGCGCCGTGGGGCCCCGCGCCGGCCACCGCCGTGAGCTGGCCGCTGACCGTCCGCGAGGCGGCGGCGACAGCGGGCTGCAGGATGCCGGTGGCCAGGCTCACCCCCAGCGTGCCGGCCCGCGGGTTGGTCAGCAGCTGGATCGCCCCGGCACCCGCTGTCCCGGCCGACGACGGACCGGCTGCCGACGAGCCGGCTGGCGGCAGACCGGCCTGTGCCAGGAGCGAGGCGGTGAAGTCGGGCGGGATCACGACGGTCGCGTACGCGCGCCCGCGGTTCATGGCTCGTTCGGCCTCGGACCGGGTCACCGGCTCCAGCCGCAGCCGGCGGGACACCGCGGGGCTCGCCCTCAGGCCGGTCTCGATCCGCCTGCCGATGTCGAGGTGTTCTGTTCCCAGCGTGGCCCCTCGGTCGCTGTTCACCACCTCGACCGGCAGGTCGCGCACATGAGCCAGCGGGTTCACCGCCGACGCGAGGTACAGCGCGGTCATCGACGCGACGACGACCGAGGCCAGGACCAGCGGCAGCACCCACACCGCGCGTTGGCGCAGCAGGTCGCGCACGCGAACCGGAAAGTCGTCCCGCGGTGTCCCGTTCTCCGGACCCAACAGACTGTCTCGTCTCACTCAGGCCCCGTGGGCACACGGTTCACGGGCCGGCCAGAAGGCCGCCGGCCCGCCACGGGACACGCGGACATCGCGTCAAGCGCTCTCGGGGAGGATCGGGCCCGGAGGGAGGCTTCCGGGGCGTGACTCGTCGTCAGGTCAGGCGGTCACCGACTTGACGGCCGTCCTGATCAGGTCCGCCACCACGGTCGGCTGGGAGAACATCACCAGGTGCGACGAGTCCACCTCGACCGTGTCGACGCCCGCGCGCTGGTAGCCGAAGCGCTCGACCTCAGGATTGATGGCGTGATCCGACGTGGCGACGATGCCCCAGGCCGGCCTGGTCCGCCACGCCGCGGCGGGTGCCTTCTCACCGAACGCCGCCGCGGACAACGGCCGCTGCGACACGGCGAGCACCGCGGTGACGGCCGGGTCGACATCGTGGGCGAAGACCGCCCGAAACTTCTGGACGTCGACCGAGAGATCGACACCGCCCGGGAACGGTGTGGCGACCAGCGCCGCGCCCAGGTCGGAGTCGGGGAACCGCCCCTGGAGCTCGCCCAGGGCCTCGCCCTCCTCGAGGACGAAGCCGGCGAGGTAGACCAATGCCTTCACGTTCTCGGCGACACCGGCCACGGTGGCCACCGCGCAGCCGTACGAGTGGCCGACGAGGACGACGGGACCGTCGATCGCCGCGAGGACCGACCCGAGGTACTCGGCGTCGCCGACGAGCGAGCGGTTCGGGATCGCCGGTGCCACCACCGCGAGGCCGTCGGCGAGCAGCTCGGGAACCACCCTGGCGAAGCTGGACGCGTCGGCGAAGGCGCCGTGGACGAGGACGACAGTGGGCTGCGACATGCTTTTCCATCTCCCCTGGTCGAAGTTGTGCGGCCCGAGTACACCAGGGTGTACTTGACGATTTGTGTAGCGTCTCCGTACCGGGCGACCGTGCCCGTCGACCCCACGCCACGCGCCTTGCCTCCGCCGTTCTCCTGGCCGTGGTCGTGTTTCCTCTCCCCGGCTTCGCCCCGTCGGCGAAGGACTCCCGACGGCCGTGGCGCGTCGGCCGGTCCGGAGTCCTGTGGGCCGGCCGCGAGTGGCACGGACAGTGACGGGAAAGGCGGTGTCAGGACCGGTCCGCTGGTGCTTGCTGCAAGCGGCATGGGTGCTTGTGTAAGCACCTGTGCGCGCCCCTGGCCGAGCTGGAGCGGCTGCTCGACACCATCGGCGCGACGCACCGGCGGGCGAGCCGGCCGGGCCCCTCTCGGGGGCGGTCCGCGAGGGGCGGGACGTCGACGACCACGCCGGCGGGAACGCTTCCGGCGCGGTCGTCGACCTGTCAGATCGGCTCGAAACCCAGCCAAAAGCTGTAAAGGCTGGTGCCGTCGGCCGCGTCGTCGATCCGGAACCCGATCAGGTCGCTGTTGTGCGTCCAGTAGATGGCGTACCTGTCCTGTTCGTGGACGCAGATGAGGTCACCCTGGATGACATTGTTGAACACCCAGGTGGACGCCAAGTCGTCCCCGTTGGCGCACCTGCCGGCGCGGGAGAGCCCCGCTCCGCGCGCTTGGGCGTCGCGCGACCTCGCGGCCTGGTCCGGGAAGGCGAACGCCTGGACCGAATGCTCGTTGCCGGCGCTGCATACCACCGCAGCCGTCACGTCGTCGCCCTCGCCGTCCGGGTATCCCGCGCAGTCCGAGAGCGCGTTGGGGCGGAGCTTGTCGACGGGCGCCTGCTGCGCCGCGGTGAGGCCACCCACCTGGGTGGGCTCCGCCGCGCTCGCGGTCGGCTCAGGGGTCGGCTCCGGCGTAGCGGAGGCCGATGCGCAAATCGCTGGATGATCGCGATGGTGGAGCCTCCGGTCGCGGCCGACGGAAATCGTTGGCCGCCTACGATCAGACCGGGCAGTCTGTGCTCGTGGTCGTCCTCCCGTTCCCCGAGAACCGCACTGTGGGCACGATCGATTGGATTGGCTCCTCCTACGACCACCTGGGGCCGCTGCCGGCACGCGGTGACGTGGAAGTACCGGACGGCGGGGAGGTGACCCTGGAGATCCACCCCGCCGCGGAGCTGGATGGCCACGACGGCAGAACCGTCGAATCGGCCTCGGTCAGCTGGTCTCCGGTCGACGTGCGCTTTCTCGATCAGCTGCCCTCCGACAGCATCACCGGGCTGTCGATCACGTACGCGGTTCAGCCCGGGTCGCTGGCCGCGCTCGCTCACCTGGCCCCGGGCCTGCGCAGGCTGACGCTGGCCTGGACCGATCTGACCGACGAGGCGCTGCCGCACCTGGCCGTGTTGCGGCACCTGGCCTGGTGGCAGAGTTTCGGCAACCATTTCAGCGACGCCGGGGTGCAGCAACTCGTCGCGCTGGAGGAGCTCGACCACCTCTACCTCGAAGAAGCAACCCTCACCCTGGCTGGTTTCGCCTTCGCCCGGCGTCTTGAACGGCTGTGCCGCCTGGGCGTCCAGGACGCGATGCTGTCGAAACGGGACCTGAAGACCCTTCGCCGCCAACTCCCGGGCGTGGACGTCGGGTGACGAGGATCCGTAGCGGCATCACGGCGCGGGCCGTCGAACTCGAACGGCTACACGCCGACGTACACCGACTATGGGCGCGCCGGAGCCTGAGCGCGGACCAGTGGGATGCCTGGGCTCGGGAGGCGGACCGCTTCGACCTGGCGGTCCGAGACTTCTACAGCCGGTTCGACCGCGCTGCCAAAGCGCTACGGAGCGGGGAACCTGAGGAGGTCGAGACCGCCGTCCAGTTCCTCGAAGCCGATCCGTGGTGCTTTCGATCCGGCTACATGAAAGCCGAACTGATGCACCGCCTCGCCAACGGTCCCGATCTGGACGCCCATCACCATCGGCTCCACGACGTCGTGGGTAGACGGCTGACGGAACCGCAACCCCGTCTCCTGCGCCACACCGCCCGCCAGGGCGCATCAGGTTCGATTCTTCCTGCACCTCGTCGAACAGCGGCTGCGGACCGAAGGCAGAACACTCGACGGGTGCCCCGGTCGCGACAGCGGCCACCGACCGCGCTGACCTTGCGGGGTCGGGCAGATCGGCCGCGGTCGCCCCGCACTCGGGGTAGGTCAGTTCCGCCGCCTGGTAGCGAACCAACTCCCGTTCCAACCGCCCGGCGACGACCAGACGCATCCTCGTTCACGAAGGGCCGTGGGGCTGGGCGGGGATGAGTGCTCGGGCGTATGCCAGCGCGGAGGGGGCGTCGGGAAACATCCGTCGCCGGTCACCGGACTCTGCTGTGATGCCATAGGCGCCGAGTGTCTGGTGGTGTTCAGGGCGGACCCCGGACAGCAGGGGCACGACTCCGCGTGCTTCGAGGTCGGTGAGGGCGACGGACAGCGCGGCGGCTCCGGTCGCGTCGACGGCGCTGACCCGTGACATCCGGATGAGGACCACCGAGTCGTCGTGAACGTGTTCCAGCGTGGGCAGCAGACGGTGGGCGGCGGTGAACGACAGCGGCCCGTCGATCCGGAGCACGGTGACCGGAGCGGGGCCGGAGCCGGGTCCGGAGCCGGGTCCGTGGGGACGTCTGTCGTCGTCGAACGGAAGGTGTTCCACCCGCGCGGTGCCGGCGACCTGGCGAAGCGCCAGCGCCCCGGCGAGGGCCAGCCCCACGGCAACGGCCACGACGAGGTCGACCACCAGTGTCACCGCACCCGTCAGTACCATCACGGCCAGTTCACCACGTCCGGCGCGGGCCAGGGCCCGGACGGCGTCGGTCTCCACCATGCGGATCGCGGTCGCCACCAGGACACCGGCGAGTGCGGCCAGGGGGATGTACCTGACCAGTCCCGCCGCCGCGGCCACCACGGCGGCGATCACGACGGCGTGGATGACGGCGGACAGCCGGGAGGCCGCACCCGAACGCACGTTGACCGCCGTCCTGGCGATCGCCGCTGTCGCCGGCATTCCACCGAACAGCGGCACGGCGAGGTTGGCGACGCCCTGGCCGAACAGTTCGCGGTCGGGGTCGTGGCGCCGCCAGCCGCCGGCCCCGTTCGAGCCCCGGCCCGGGTCCGACGATGCGCGCATCTCGTCGGCGACCGTCGCCGACAGTAGCGATTCCAGGCCGGCGAGTGCGGCGATGGCGGCGGCGGCCGGCAGCAACTCCGGGACCATTCCCGGGTCGAGGAATCCCCACGACGGCGCCTGCAGACCCGATGGCAATGCCCCGACCCGGGCGACACCGTCGACGTGGATCAGTTCGACGGCGACCGTGGCGAGGGCAACGGCCGGCAGGGACATCGGCACCGAGGGCCGCAGCCGCGCACCCAGCAGCACCACGACGGCGACCGCGGCGCTTACCGCCACCGACGTCCAGCGCGGTTCGTCAGCGAAGCGGGCGAGGGCGCGGGCGGCCACCGTCACCACCTTCTCACCCTCGGGTGTCGGCACCCCGAGGGCCGCCGGGACCTGCTGCAGGGCGATCACGGCTGCGATTCCGACGGTGAACCCGACGACCACCGGCATCGGCACGAGGCGCGCCAGGCCGCCGACCCGCCCGAGCCCCAACCCGACCAGGATCACCCCTGCCATGAGTCCCGCCATCAGCACGCCGTCAACTCCGCGGGCGTGTACGACCGGTACCAGCACGACGGTCATCGCCCCGGTCGGCCCGGAGACCTGGAAGTCCGAACCACCGAAGACCGCGGCGAGCACGCCGGCGATGATCGCGGTCGCCAGCCCGGCCTCGGTTCCCATTCCCGAGGAGATCCCGAAGCCGAGTGCCAGTGGCAACGCGACGACGGCGACCGTCACCCCGGCCAGCAGGTCCCTGGCGGGAGCCCGGCGGACCGAGCGAACGGTGGCCGAGTCGGGCAGTACCGCCCGGAGCCGTTCCCACAGGGCCGCCGTCGCGTTCCGCGCGAACGGCCGCCGCGACGGCGGGCCCGACGGCGCTTCGCCGGCGGCGTTCACTCGGACCTCGCGTCCGCGTCGCGCAGTTCGGCCAGGAGTTCCTCCTGGCCAAGGAGGAGATCGGTGAGAATGCGCCGCGCGGTACGCATCAGGTCCGCGACGTCGGTTCCGGCAAGGGCGTAGACGACCGTCGTGCTGTCGCGGGTGGCGGTGACGATGCCTGCGCGGCGCAGTACGGCGAGCTGTTGGGACAGGTTCGAGGGCTCGACGTCAATGGCCGCGAGCAGGTCCCGGACGGGCGTGGGCCCGAGCTGGAGGAGCTCCAGTACCCGGATCCGCACCGGGTGGCCGAGCATGCGGAAGAACTCCGCCTTGGCCTGGTAGAGCGGCACCGACATCATCGTTTCCGGGAGATCCTTTTCGGGTTTGGCGTACCTGGGACGGCCGCACGGGTGCGGCGCCCACCTGTCCGCGGAAGCATAACAACTTGAAGAAGTCTTCAATTCATCATCAACCAGCAGTGCGCAGGGTCACACCGGCCTCAGTGCCAGTACGTGGTGGTCGCGGGATGCCGGACCCTCCCACCGGTGACCGTCAGTCCACCGGGATGCGCGTTTCCGCATCCGCTCGTGCGCAGGGAGACGTACCAGCCAGTGACGCCAGACAACCCCGGCCAACAACGATCCAGCAGGGTCATGCACAGCGTTCCCACACGTGCCGCTGTTCGACTGATCCGTGAACCCCGCAAATAAAAGTTCTGGCGTTTTGCCCGGCAGTGTCCGATCAACGGTGGATGCGGTCTGGCCTCGCCGTTCGCCGCGTTAAGCAAGATTCCCGCCCGTCGTGTTCGACGGCGAGTGACCTTGGATGGGTGTCGTTCCGGTCGAGGCGTTGGGTTCGTGCGGGGGCGCGCCACCGGTTCGCAGACGCTGACCGAACTCGGCGGCACGATCAACACCATCAAGCTGACCAGCAGCAACGCGCTCCCCTCGCCGGCCCCCGTCAGCTTCGCCGATGCGTTCGCCAAGACGGGCAACCTCGAGGCCCAGCCTCTTGAGCCGGGCGCGTACGTGCTCGACTGGCTGGAGGTCCACGAGGGCATGCGGGTCACCGTCGCCCAGGACACCCGCCTCATCAGCCCGGTCGACACCGAGTTCGGCGAGCTCTGGGTCACCCTGAAGCCGGCCCAGAACCCGACCCCGCGTGGCGGTTCGGCGTACGTCTCCTACGACGACCCCAACAGCGGCCGTCTGATGCTCCAGGCCCTCAACGGCGCCCCCGGAGGCAACATCCGCCAGGTGTTCCTGTTCAACCCGGCCCGGACGGCCTTCGTCGACCGTCCCGGCGGCGACGCCAACACGGCCGTGACCGTGCTCAAGGCGCGCCCGACCAGCAACCAGATCATGCTGTCGGCCTCCCCCGGCCGCATCAACCCGACCAGCTCCGTCTGGAACGCCAGCCGCAAGCCCCTGGTCGGCGAGTTCCTGTACGACGGCAACAAGCAGCTGTTCGTCATCGCCAACCACTTCAACAGCAAGGGCGGTGACTACCCCCTCACCGCCGCGGTGCAGCCGCCGAACCGGACCTCCGAGGTCCAGCGCATCGGCCAGGCGACGGAGGTGCGCGACTTCGTCGCCGACCTGGCTGCCAAGAGCGGCAACACCGCTCGCGTGGTCGTGCTGGGTGACATCAACGACTACCAGTTCAGCCCGACCCTGGCGACGCTGACCGACAACGGTGCACTACTGAAGACGCTGATCAGCGAGCTGCCCGTGAACGAGCGGTACAGCTACGTTTTCGACGGCAACTCGCAGACGCTGGACCACATCCTGATCAGCCCGACCATCAAGGGCTACTCGTACGGTGTGGTGCACATCAACGCCGAGTTCTCCGACCAGGCCAGCGACCACGACCCGCAGATTCTTCGGATTCTGACGGGGTGCGGGTCCGAGCCGCTGCCCGAGCGCTGCCGCCCTGGTAGCCCCGTGGTGGATGTCAGGTAACACCCTCTCGCGGTAAGAAAGCCCCCGTCCTCTTCCCGGGGGACGGGCGCTTTTTGTTTCACGCGGACTTGCGGCCCACACTCGGGGTAGATCAGCTCCGCCGCTCGCACGGCTCAGAAGTGGGCTCTGAAGTAGGTGGCTTCCGAGCACTTCCGCGCTCGGGCGCTCAGCGAGCTTCCGGTCCGGGGCGGCTGCCGGTCGTGGCGCCGGGCGTCCGGCCCCAGAGCACGCGGGTAGGGTCACTCGTCGACGTCGACAATGGGGTGGACGGGTGGACGAGCAGCAACCGGTAAGCGGCACCGCGCCGACGGATCGCTGGTGGGGGGCGTACGCTGCCCGCGCATCGGGGATGCTGGCGTCCGAGGTACGGGCCCTGTTCGCGGTCGCGAGCCGTCCGGAGATCGTGTCTCTGGCCGGGGGGATGCCGGCTGTGGACGCGCTGCCGTTGGAGGCGGTCGCGTCGACCATGTCGGATCTGGTGACGAAGCGCGGCGCGGTGGCGTTGCAGTACGGCTCCGCCCAGGGTGATCCGGGGCTGCGCGCGCGGATCTGCGACGTGATGGCCATGGAGGGCATCACCGACGCCCACCCGGACAGCGTGATCGTGACAGTCGGTTCCCAGCAGGCGCTCGACCTGCTCACCCGGGTGTTCATCGATCCCGGTGACGTCGTCCTCACCGAGGGGCCCACCTACGTCACGGCCATCAACACGTTCGCCGCCTACCAGGCGCGGGTCGTGCACGTGGCGGTGGACGGCGACGGCCTCTCCCCCGACGCGCTGCGCGAGACCCTGGGCCGGCTCGCGGCCGAAGGCGCCCGGGTGAAGTTGCTCTACACGGTGCCGACATTCCAGAACCCGGGCGGGATCACCCTGACCCAGCCACGGCGGGCCGAGATCCTGGAGGCGTGCCGGCGGGCGGGGGTGCTCGTGGTGGAGGACAACCCGTACGGGCTGCTGTCGTTCACCGGCGAGCCGGTGCGGGCGATGCGCGCGGACGCCCCCGACGACGTCGTCTACCTGGGATCGTTCTCGAAGACGCTGGCGCCGGGGATGCGGGTCGGGTGGGCGCTGGCGCCGCCGCCGGTGACGGCCCGGCTCGTGCTGGCCGCGGAGTCCGCGATCCTGTCGCATTCCATGCTCACGCAGCTCGCGGTGGAGCGGTATCTGGCGACCCAGCCGTGGCCGGAGCAGCTCAAGGAGTTCCGGGAGATGTACCGGGAACGCCGTGACGTCATGCTCGACACCCTCGCCGAGACGATGCCCCCGGGCACGACCTGGACCCGGCCGGATGGCGGGTTCTTCGTGTGGCTGACCGTCCCGGGCGGGGTCGACACCAAGGCGATGCTGCCCCGGGCGATCGCCGCCCGGGTCGCCTACGTTCCCGGCACCGGCTTCTACGCCGACGGGTCGGGCCGCAACGCCATGCGGCTGTCGTACTGCTACCCGCCGCCGGAGCGCATCCGTGACGGCGTCCAGCGCCTCGCCAAGGTGCTCCGCGCCGAGATCGACCTCCGGCAGACCTTCGTACCCCGCCATGGCAGCACCACGGACGAGTGAAGGACACGACGATGACCGATCTTGGCCATGTGCTCGTCCTCGCCGGTGGCCTGTCACCCGAACGTGAGGTGTCCCTGCGCTCCGGGGGCAGGCTGCGGGACGCGCTGGCCCGGATCGACGTCGACGTCGAGCTGCGGGACGTCGACGCCGGGACGCTTCCCGCGCTCGCCGCCGACCCGCCCGCGGTCGTCTTCCCCGTCCTGCACGGAATCTCGGGTGAGGACGGCACCATCCGCGAAGTCCTGGACCTGTACGGCCTGCCCTACGTCGGCGCCGTGCCCGCGGCATGCCGGGCCGCGTTCGACAAGGCGACGGCGAAGGCCACGGTCGCGGCCGCGGCCGCGGGCGTCGTGACGCCGGAGGCCGTGACGTTGCCCCGCGAGGTGTTCCACGACCTCGGCGCCGCCGCACTCATCGACCGGATCGCGGGCAGGCTGGGCCTGCCCGTGATCGTGAAGCCACGCGCCGGGGGCTCCGCGCTCGGTGTCGGGCGCGTCGACGACGCCGGGCAGCTCGCCGAAGCCCTGATGGCCTGCTTCGGCTACCACGACTGGGCACTGATCGAACGCGCCGTGACCGGGGTCGAGATCGCGGTCGGCGTCATCGACACCGGTCACGGCCCGATCGCCCTGCCCGCCGTCGAGGTCGAGCCGGCAGGCGGGGTGTACGACTACGCCGCCCGGTACACCGCCGGCGCGACCACCTTCCACATACCGGCCCGTCTCGACGGCGCGGTGCTGCGCGCCGCCGCGGAAACCGCGGTCACCGCGCACCGGACGCTGGGCCTACGCGACCTCTCCCGCACAGACATGATCGTGGACACGAACGGCACAGCCCAGTTCCTCGAGGTGAACGTGGCCCCGGGCATGACCGACACGAGCACCTGGCCAATGGCCCTGCACGCCGCCGGCCTCGACTTCGCGGTGGTGGCCCGCGACCTCGCCGCCCAGGCCCGGGACCGCGCGGCCCGCCGCTGACGTCCCGAGCAGGGACGGCGGTGGACCGACACGTAACCCGGATTTTCACCGACGGGCCCCGGCCCGAGAGAGTGTCCGCTCTGTCAGTGGCCGGGGTTGCGGGCGGCGATCGCGGCGTTCAGCGCGGTGGCGAAACCGGTCCAGGCGAGGTAGGGCAACAGCGCCGCCCCGGCCGGCCGATCGGCCCGCCAGGCCCTGGCCACGAGGGTCGCGTTGGCCGCGTCCAGCGCGAGGATCTCCGCGAGCGCGAGGCGCGGGCGTCGGGCCTGAAAGAACAGCGGCGTCCAGGCGGCGTTCAGGGCAAGGTTGATCCCGAACGAGCGCCGGAGCCGCTTCCGCTGGTCGTCGTCGGTGCTGCCGTCGAGCGCCCGCGCGCCGGCGAAGGCGATCAACGCGTAGATCGGTGTCCAGACCGCGGGAAACGCCGCCCGGGGCGGCTGCCACCCGGGTTTGTCCAGCGACAGGTACCAGGCCGAGTCGGGCCTGGTTGCCACCGTGCCGACGCCGGCGGCGGCCGCCGTGGCCGCACTCGTCCTCGCCAAGGTCGAAGTACTCATCCCAGCCTGGTACCCGCAGGAGCGAGGCCTGTCCCACGGACCTGCGCCACGCTGCCACGATCGAACAGTCAGCGGCCCAGCTCGGTCCCGGCCACGTTCAGGCTGGCCCTCGCCGCCGCGCGCGGACCGCGTGACCTCGCTGGTGGAACCGAATGCGGCATCGAGGCCGCCGCCCGACCCACCTGTGCCGCCGATGGCTCGCGCCTGCGTCGCATCAGTGACGACGCTCCCGGCCGAGTAACCGGGGGCGACGTACTCAGCAGTTCCGTCAAAGGGGACGATTCCCTTGACGTGCAGATTGCTCTGCGCTGTTCCGGTACCGACAGTCTGGTTGATCCCAACACCGGAGACCACGTCGTCGGTGTCACCATCGGTCCGGCAGTTCGCGTTGCTCACGCTCTCCGAATTGACCGAGCCCGACCCAGCCGTGGCACCGGGGCTACGCACCGTGATAGTGGTTGACGCGTATGCGGTTCCTGGCAGTGTGACGGCCAGCGCGACCCAGGACGAGCGCCGTGAACAAGGGGGCCGTAGGGACTTTTTCGCCATCGCCTTCTTCCTCGCCGGAGAGATGGAATTGCCTACCAACCGCGGCCTGGCGAGAGAGCGAGAGCCGGCCGCTGAATTATTCCGCGCCGAATTTCTTGCACAGCAAAAGCGCGACTTGGACCTTCTTGGAGCCGCATCCAAGCACCGGCCGACTGACCGCTCAGTCGGCTCCCCGCAGCACGAATACGCCCAGCGGCGCCGGAGTCGCACCGCTCGCGCCGTCACGGGCTGGTCGGGTCTGGAACGGAGCCGACATGCGCGATGTACGGATAGTGATTATCGAACGACTTACCGGAGTGACGGTCCGGGATGAGGAGTGACCACCGTGCGATCAGCGCGAGAGCGGTCAGGCGGTCGAGCACATCCCGCCCCTGTGCGGCCCCTCGGCAGGCTTGCCGTCCCCGACCAGCTCTCGACCGTACGCCGGACACCCTCAGCCGGCTGACGCCGAGAGATGACGCTTCCCGGACAAAGTCTTCCTATATGACCAAATCGCCCAAGGGTTAGCGGTCACTACTGTTGACGAAGTCCGCTGCGGAGAGAGTCCCGCCGACGAGTCGGCGCGGAAATCACGCGGCCGGGCCAATCGCCCTCGCGCCTCCACTCCCGCCTCGAAGGCGAGCCCGGCCCGCCCCTCGGAACGCCGAGCGGGGCCGGTCGCTACCATCCTGAGCTGCAACATCGTCTAAATGAGCTAGAGAAATGACCTCACCGACGGCAGGAGAGAAGCTGGTGCACCGCACCGGCGCCCTCCACCGTCCGCGGCTATCCATCGTGGAGGTACGGGTGCACTTAGGTAGAACGACACGGTTACTCGGTGTGGCTGCCGCGGTTCTCGTTGCGGCAGTCACGAGTTGCTCCTCGGCACCGGGGGCGGCAAGCGCCGCGGCGTGCGACAGCCCTGGCGTCACCCCCGGTGAGGTGAACCTCGGCCTGGTGTACTCCGATTCGGGCGTGGGCAGTGCCGCGTTCGCCTCGGCCCGAGCCGGCGCGGACGCCCGGTTCGGCCTGGCCAACGAGGAGGGCGGGGTACACGGCCGGAAGATCGTCTACCAGTGGCGCGACGACGCGAACGACCCCTCCCAGAACGCCCGCGTCGTCCAGGAGCTCCTCCGCGGCGACAGTGCTTTCGGCCTCGTGACGATCACCACCGCCTTCGGCAGCGCACCGGCGGACCTGGCGAAGCAGAATGTTCCCGTCGTCGGGTTCGGTCTGCCGACCTGGGCCGAGTACCAGAACATGTTCTCCACCATGTACCAGGCCTCGCCGGTCACGATCGGCCGCTACCTCCGGGACAGCGGCGGCAGCAAGGTCGGCGTCGTGATCACGGGGTCGTCGGCGTCCACTTTGGATGTCATCAAGATGTACAAGAGCGCCTTCGAGTCGGTCGGGCTCACCGTGACCGACACCATCTCCTACGCGCACAGCGTTGACAGCCCGGCCCACGTGGCCCAGCAGCTGGCGGCCTCCGGCGTCAATGCGCTGGTTGGCTTCACGACCACCGAGGATCTCGCCGAGATCATGGGCGCCGTACGTACGGCGAACCTGAACCTCGCCACCACCGTCTCGTTCACCGGGTACGACCAGGGCCTGCTGCCCACCCTGGGCCCGGCACTCGCGGGCGTCTCGATCCCCGCGTACTTCCGCCCCTTCGAGGCGGGCGGCGCGGCCATCGACCGGTACCGCGCCGCGATGGTCCGCTACGCGCCGGAAGCCACGCAGCCAGACCAGCAGTTCGCGATGAACGCGTACATCTACGCCGACATGTTCGTGCGCGGACTCGACCTCGCCGGTGACTGCCCCACCCGCGACGGATTCATCAACGCGCTGCGGTCAGTGTCCGACTACGACGCAGGCGGCCTGATCGAACCCGTCGACCTGGCCACGAACCGGACCGGGGCGCTCAACTGCTACGCCTTCGTCCAGGTCAACCCCACGGGCACCGGGTTCCAGGTCGCCCGCCCACGCCTCTGCGCCGACGGCACGACCGGCTGACGTGGGTGGACGCTCCCGCCGGGGCGCGCGCGAGACGATGGTGACGGTCGCCGGAGTTCGAGCTGATGTCACGGGTGCGCTCGGAGGACCGGCCGGTCGCCGAGGTCTCCCGCAGAAGTCCGCGCAGGTCACGCTCGAACGCCCCCCCGCCGGTCACCGAACAGGTGGGGGCCGCGCTGGACAGCGAGAACACCGAGGCGACCGTCTCGTCGGCGCTGCGTTCGACGACGAGCCCGCCGGCCACGTCCAGCCGAGTGGGTTCCTGGAACCCGGCCGCCCGAAAGATGTCGCCCTCTCCTGAAAGGGTGCCCTGGGGCAGCACACCTCGCCCCGCCCGCCGGAGCGGGCCGAGGTAGTCGCGGACGAGCGAGGCGATCGCCTCCCGGGGCGGCCGGGGATGCGGCAGCACGTCGTCACCGGGAACGCCCTCGTGAGTAGTGGCGTGGACGAACACACACATGCCGCCGTCCGGTACCAGCATCCGGCGGACGGCGGCAGCGGCCCCCTGGGACGGTCGAGCCAGTGGAAGGACTGGGCGAAGCTGACGACCCGGAAGGCACCGAGCCGGCCTGGCAGGTCCTCGGCGCGCAGAACCTCGGCAAGCGCCAGCGGATAGGGCAGGCGCCCGGCGGCGTAGAACTCGGCGCTACCCGCATAGAGAGTCTCGTCCCACTCGGACATGCTGTCTGATACCACAGCCCGTATCTCCCTGCAGCCACTGCCAGGATGACGCCCACGAAACGGGCGACAGATCATTCGCCGAGATTCGACCCTCTCCGCAACCATCACGATCAGCAACTATGCCCCGACCTGGGCAAATAGATAAGCGTAGTTAGTTCTGACGGTTGATCGAGTGAAAAACTTCCCCGAAAGCGCGTAATTTGCCTGGAACGCGCGCACGCTTGGAACTGGCAACTCGGGGTAGAACAACGCATGTTCCGGCGGAGCGAAGGAGATCGCTGTGCTGATGAAAGCGGCCCGAATGCATGGGTACCATGAGCCGCTGCGGCTCGAGGAGATTCCGGTGCCTGCTCCTGGGGCGGGCGAGGTCCTGATAAAGGTGGCGGCGGCCGGGATCTGCCGCAGCGACCACCAGTTGCTCGAGGGTTACTTCCAGCCGGCCGCACCGATGGAGTTCCCGGCCGTACCCGGGCACGAGGTCGCGGGTCGCGTGGCCGGAATCGGCTCTGCCGTACCGCGTTCGGCGGGCCTGTCCGAAGGCGACCTGGTGGTGGTCAACCCGGGGTGGGGAGACGGAACGTGCCGCCAGTGCCATGCGGGCAATGAACAACTGTGCACCGGGACCGGTGGATGGATCGGATTCGGCCCGCCCGGTGGCTTCGCAGAATACGTGGTGGTTCCCCATCGGCACCTGGTCCGGGTGCCGGGCGGCGACCAGAAGGCGGAGAATCTCGCGCCGTTGACCGACGCCGGGCTGACTCCCTACCGCGGGGTGAAGAAACTGCGGGCGGCTGGAAAACTCGGACCGGGGCGCACCGTGGTGGTCGCCGGCATCGGCGGACTCGGCAGCTACGCCGTGCAGTACGCAAAGCTGCTCGGCGGTGGAGCCACCGTGGTTGCGTTCTCCCGCACCGACGAGAAGCTGGAGCTCGCCCGGCGCAACGGTGCCGATCACACCGTGAACACCCGTGACCTGAGCTCCAGTCAGGTACAGGACGACCTGGAGAGGCTCACCGGACGGCGGACGGTCGACGCGATCCTGGACTGCGCTGGTGCCCCCGCGTCGATCGCGCTCGACTTCGGGATTCTCGCGGCCGAGGGAGCAGTTGCCTCGGTGGGACTCATGGGTACCAAGGTAGAGGTACCACTTAACGTGATCGTGGGCACCGAACTCTCCTACTTCGGATCGTTCTGGGGAAACTACAACGACCTCACCGAAGTCCTTTCCCTTGCCGCGGCGGGGCAGATCAGACACACCGTCACCACGGTCAAGTTCGAGGACATCAACGATAACCTGGGAGCACTCGCCCGCGGTGACGTCGTTGGCCGTCAGGTGATTGTCTTCGACTGATCCGGTGTCGGCGGCCCTACCGGGCGCTGCCCGGGACCGCGCCGACCACCGCTGTCAGTCCGCTTTGGACGCGATGCCCTCGTAGGCGAAGCCGAAGAACTCGGGCCCGCCCATCCGGTAGGTCTCGATGGTGTCGAGAGTGAGCCCGGCGTTCTCGATCAGTCTGTCGACCGGCCGGTTCAGATGGCAACCGCCGAAGCACCGCCCCCAGAGGGGAGTGAGGCGGTCCTGCCACCGGGCGACACCGGGTCTCGGCGAACGGCCGTGTTCGACGAAGTGCAGCGTCCCGCCGGGGCGCAGCACCCTGCGCACCTCACCGAGCGCGCGTTCGACGTCCGGGATGGTGCACAGCGTCCAGGTGACCAGTACGTGGTCGACCGACGTGTCCGGGACGGGGAGCCGCTGGCCGTCGTCACCGACGAACTCGACCGGGACGGCGGTGGCGGCGAGGCGACCGGCGGCCAGCCTGCGACCGACCACCGCGGGTTCCACGGCGAGCAGCCGGGTGACCTGCGGCGGGAGGTGGGGCAGGTTGCGCCCGGAGCCGAACCCGATCTCCAGGACCTCGCCGGTCAGCCCGGAGACCACCCGGGCCCGGGTGGTCTCCACGTGCCTGCCCAGGGCAAGGTCGATGAACCGGGGAAGCACCTGATCGTCGTAGAAGCCCATCGTCTCTCCCTGTCGCGGCATGGGTGTCCGGCCCCCTGCCCCGGCATTGGTACCCGGCCGCGGGCTGACCATCAAGGCACGTTGTTCCCGCGCCGGCGGTAACGGAGCGGGGGCGGCGCCGGGCCCAGGGTCAGCTCCCCGCCTGGTTGGGTGGGCGTCCACCGATCTCCCGGGTGATCGCCGTGGTGGCCGCGGTCAGCCGCCGGCCGTAGGGGACGACCTGCTGTGGGCTCAGGCGGTGCGGGAAGCCCGCGAGGGTGACCGCCAGGCACACCCGGCCGGCGCCGTCGAAGACCGGCGCCCCGATCAGGCTGAGCTGGTAGGACTCGATGCCGCCGAGGTCGACGAGCAGGTAGTCGTCGTCGACGCCCCGGGCCTGGATGACGCGTTCGACCGCGGCGCGGACCTCGGCGTCGCCGTCGCCCGCGGCGAAGGTTCTCAGCGCCCGGGCCAGGCTGTGGTGCCGGTCGTCGTCGAGTGCGACCGTGTACCCGCGGAGCCGGATCGTCTTGATGGCGTCGCGGTAGATGCCGAGCCGGTGGTCGTCGGGACGGGGGCTCAGCCGGCGCAGCCACCGCTCGACGGTCTCGGTGTCGGACCAGGCGATGAAGACCGTCCCGAGCGGCGGCGACAGCGGAACCCGGTTACCGGGCCTTGATCCGAACCCGACGGGCGTCGCGGCGTGCCCTTCGACGGCGAGGACGAGGATGTCCTCGCCCATGACGGAGCTCGCCACCGCCTGGACACCGAGCTCGTCGCTGAGCCGGCGCATGTGCGGTCGCGCGAGCTCGAGGGCCTGACGCCCGGATCCGGCGGCCGCGTCGCCGACGGCCACCAGGGCGGGCCCGAGGCGGTAGGTCTTGTCCTCCGGGTCGCGCAGCAGCCAGCCGGCGTCGCTGAGGGTGGCGAGCATCGCGTGGGCGGTCGCCTTGTTCATCTCCAGCCGCCGGGCCAGCTCCGACAGGCCGAAAGGCCGGCCGGGATGCTGGCTCAGGAAGGTGATGAGCGCAACGGTCCGCTCGACCCCCGGGGCGGGCCGCGGCATCAGGCGGGCCTGCGCCGCGCGGTCACGTCATGGCATCGACACGCCGCCGTTGGGCCGCAGGACCTGGCCCGTGACGAACCGGGCGGCTTCGGACGCCAGGTACAGCGCGGCGTGGCCGACGTCCTCCGTCGTCCCGATGCGCCGCAGCGGCGCCAGATCCCGGCTCCGTCCCAGGAATCTTTCGCGCTTGTCCTCATCGACGGTCCCGTCCTCGGCGGTGTAGTGGCGGCGAGTGATGTCGGTCTCGACCAGACCCGGCGCGATGGCGTTCACCCGGACCCCGTCCGGACCCAGCTCCTTCGCCAGCGTACGAGTGATCTGGACCACCCCCGCCTTCGAGATCGAGTAGGCCACCAGGCGGGCGGGGGCGGTGTCGAACGCACCCGACGCCATGTTGATGATGCTGCCCGCCCGCTGGCTCCGCATCACGGCCCCGGCCGCCTGGCACCCGAACAGCACGCCCTTGAGGTTGACGGCCAGCACCCGGTCGAGCTGTTCCTCGGACAGATCGAGCACCGGGACGTCGATGATGATCCCGGCGTTGTTGCACATCACGTCGACCCGTCCGTGTTCCGACGCCGCCGCGCGCACCAGGTCGTGGACCTGGTCTCGGCGCGACACGTCGACGGCGGCCGGCGCCGCCGACCCGCCGGCGGCGGCGATCTCCTCGCTCGTCGCCCCCGCGGCCCCGGCGTCGACGTCCGCGCACACCACCACGGCGCCGGCCGCCGCCAGCACCCGGGCTACGCCCTGGCCGATGCCGTGGCCCGCCCCGGTCACGATCGCCACCCGGCCGGTGAGGTCGAACGCGCGGCCCAGCGCCCTGACCGGCTCCGCGCGTCCGTCCTCCTCGAGGGCCGCCCCGTCCCGGGTCATGACGGCGTGGCCGTCGAGGGCGGCGCAGTCGAGGGCAGCACCGTCGACGACAGTCCGGAGCCCATGTAGGCGAAGCGGGCGGTGGCTCCGCCGTCGACCACGAGGGTCTGGCCGGTCACGTGCCGGGAGAGGTCGGAGCACAGGAACAGGGCCGCGCCGGCGATGTCGCGCGGCTCGCCCGAACGGCCCAGCGGTTCCACCGCCGGCGGCGGGGGGACGTCCCCCCGTGCCTGTAGTGCGCGCATGAGGCGCGGCGTCCGGATGGAACCGGGTGCGACGGCGTTGACCCGGATGTTCGACGGGCCGAGCTCGACGGCCGCCGTGCGCACGAGGGACAGCAGGCCGGCCTTGGCCGCTCCGTAGGCGGCGTGGTTGGGCGCGCTGGTCAGGCCGCTGACCGAGGCGGTGAACACCATCGCCCCGCCGCCGGCGGCCACCATCTGCCGGCCCACGATCTGCGTGATGAGGTGGGCGTGCCGCAGCACCAGTCCGAAGGTCGCGTCCCAGTCCTCGTCCGTCACCTCCAGCAGCGTCGACCACAGGGCCATGCCGACGATGTCGACGACGGCGTCGAGGCGCCCGTAGGCCGCGAGGGTCTCCGCGACGACACGCTCGACGTCGTCGCGCCGGCGCGCGTCGGCGACGCAGGGTAAGCCACCCACCTCGGCCGCTATCTCGCGGGCGAGATCGGGATCCACGTCGACGCACGCGACCCTGGCTCCCACCGACGCCAGCGCGTGGGCGGTGTGCCGGCCGTTGCCCTGACCGGCCCCCACGACCATCGCCACCCGTCCGTCGAGGCGCAGCAGCCCGGGGTAGTCGGGGATCGCCGATTCATCCAACCGTGTCATCGTTCCTGCCTCCGCCGCTGCCGCTGCCGATGTCTCTGCCTCTGCCTCTGCCTGCGATCGGGATCGTCGGGATCAGGTGGCGGTCACCGAGGTCGAGACCTGGACCTCGCGACGTTCGAGCTCGGGGATGACGTGGGTGCCGAGGAGCTCGATGGTGCGCATCACGGCCTCGTGGGACAGCCGGCCGAACTGCACGTAGCAGAGCAGCCGGTCGACCCCGAGCTCGGCGTAGCGGAGCATCTTGCGCAGGCACTCGTCGGGATCACCGACGATGATCATGTCGGCGTCGCTGAACTGCCTCGGATCCGGCGGCGCGTTCCGCCGCTGCTCGAGGATCGGGAACATCTTCTCCCGCTCCTGCTCGGAGGCGTGCGGGAACTCCCACTCCAGCGTGAACTCGGCCAGGTTCCTGTACCACCACCAGGTGGCGTCCCAGATCCCGTTCGCCTCGGCCTGGGCCATCGTGTCCGCGCAGTGGACCAGCGTGTAGGCCGCCACGCGGTTGTTGACCACGCGGGTGATCGGCTGCGCGGCGGCGGCGGCCCGCCGGTAGAGCTGGATGGTCTCCGCCATCTGCTCCAGCGGCCGCATGATCGACAGCGAGAGCAGGCCGAGGCCCATGGCGCCGGCGGCCTGGGCGCTGCCCGTGCTCGACGCCGCCATCCAGCAGGGTGGGTGCGGATCCTGCATCGGCTTGGGGGTGACCATGCGGACGGGGACGTTGCCCGCCGCGGGGAATCGCCAGTGTTTTCCCTCGAACGAGAAGTATTCGGATTCCCAGGCCTCGACAATGGCCTGGATCGCCTCACGTACCTGATCCTTGCTCTGCGGGATGTCGACACCGAAAGCGGTCTGTTCCATGGGGGTCGAGCGGCCCGTCCCCCATTCGACGCGCCCATTACTCAGGACGTCGGCCGTGGCGACCTTCTCGGCAACGCGCACGGGTGACGTGAACGCGGGCGGCAGCAGTGTCACCCCGAAGCCGAGCCGGATCCGTTCGGTGACCTGCGAGAGCGCCCCGATGAGGACCTCGGGCGCCGAGCAGTGGGACCGCCCCTCGCGGAAGTGGTGCTCCACGTGCCAGGAGGTGTGGAAACCCATCTCGTCGGCAAGGCGGATCTGGGCGATGGCCTCGCGGTAGGCGGCCTGCTCGGCCTCGCGCTGCCCGTGGGGATGGGGCTTCGACCACGGCTTCGGGACGTCCACCTCGTACAGCAGATCCAGTTTCACGGCGGCCTCGTTTGTTATAGCAAACGGCGTGGTTGGTACAGTGACCACCATAAGTGCCGCTCCGTCGATGTCAACGGGGTCGCAGCCAGACAGCTCGACCCGAACTCCAGCCCTAACCCAGCCCGGTTGACACCCCCACTCCCAGGTCGTTACGTTCCTGAACGCAAGATGGTTGTTCCAGATACGGAACAATGCGGCGGTCTCGAAGCGTCAGGCATCCGGGCCGCGCAACGGTGAATGCGAGGTCGTGATGCCGTTGCTTGATCCACTTATATTTCTCCGGGGTAGCCCGTTCGCTGGTACGCCGGAGATCTCCTACCCGCGCGCGGTTACCGCGGACGCGCCGCGCCTGCCGGGCGGAACCTGGCAGGCGGCCTCCATTCCGGTCGGAGTCCGGCTCGAGTTACAGGGCGACGCCGAGGCGGTGGTCGTCGCGTATCGCACCGAGTGCGACGCCCGCGGCCCACGCGGCCCCGGCGTCGGTGTCGGTGTCGGCCAGACCTTCGAGATGTGGGTGGGCGACTCACTGCTGGCGACCGCCCCGGCCGTCCACGGCGAGGGCACCGTGGAGCTGCCCCTGAACGCCGGCACGCGGACGACGACCGTGTACCTGCCCGAACGCATGCGCCCGACCGTGCTCTCACTCACCCCGGTCGGCGGTTCCCTCGAACCGGGACCGCCCCGTCCACGTTGGCTCGCCTACGGTGACTCCATCGTCGAGGGCTGGGTCGCCAGCTCGGCGGGCTCGTCCTGGCCCGCGCGGCTGGGCCGCCGGCTGGGCCTCGACGTCTGCAACCTCGGCTACGCCGGCGCCGCCCGCGGCGAGATCCCCTCCGCCGAACACCTGGCGAGCGTCCCGGCGGCACTGATCAGCATCAGCTACGGCACCAACTGCTGGTCGACGATCCCGCACACCGCCGAACTGCTGCGCGCCGGGCTGGACGTCTTCCTCACCGTGGTGCGGCAGGGGCACCCGGACACGCCGGTCGTGGTCACCACGCCGATCCGCCGCCCGGACGCCGAGACCACCCCCAACCGCGTCGGCGCCACGCTCGACGATCTACGGGTCGCGATGGCGTCCCTCGTCCAGGCACGCATCGACGGCGGCGACCCGTCACTCACCCTCGTTCACGGCGAGACCCTGCTGGACGAGTCACTCCTGGCCGACGGCGTCCACCCCGGCGACGACGGCCACGCGGTCATGGCCGACCGCCTGGAACCCGTCCTGCGGAAGGCGGGGCCGGGGACATGAGCGGCACACGGCCCCCGAACCACACCGACGACCACACGAACGCCTTCCGGAACGCGCTTGGAACGTTCGCGACGGGAATCGTGGTCGTCACCGCGTCGCACCCGGCGGGCGGTCCGGTGGGTCTCACGGCCAACTCGTTCAGCTCGGTGTCGCTCGCTCCTCCGCTCGTGCTGTTCTGCGTGGCGCACACCTCCACCACGTGGCCGTCGATCCGGGCCGCGGGCCGGTTCTGCGTGAACGTCCTCGCCGACGGCCAGGAGGAACTGTCACGCCGGTTCACCGTGCGGGGTGAGGATCGCTTCCGCGGCGTCCCCTGGCGGCCCGCGCCGTCCGGCGCCCCGATCCTGCCCGGCGTCGCGTCGTGGATCGACTGCCGCATCGAGACTCTCCACGAGGCCGGCGACCACACCATCGTCGTCGGGAAGGTCTGCGATCTCGCGGTCGACGACAAGGGTGCCGCTCCGCTCCTCTACTACCGAAGCAGCTACGCCAGTCTGACCGTCAGATAACCATTGATGGTCACGAATCGAACCGGAAGGAGCGTTCTGATGGACGGTGACGCCGACCGGAACGGCGAAGAGGAGAGGCCTCGGCAGTTCTTCTTCGACGTCAACGAGCTCCCGGGCCGTACCAACGTGGATATCATGGGGGATTCCGAGGAAACCCGGCAGTACTTGGACCTTTTCGGCCGCGACCTGGTTACCAGGACGATTCTCCAGTCCCCGCAACTGTGCGTCTACCATGAGACCGCCGCGCCGGGAGAGAAGGTCAAGCCCCATCGGCACGGTACCCATCAGCTGAACTACGTCCTCCGCGGCGAGCTGATCTTCGGCAGGCGGCACGTGGGGGCCGGCATGGGCTTCTTCACGCCCGACCTTCTCTATGCCTGGCGGGCCGGTGACGAGGGCGCCGAGTGGATCGAGATCCACGCCGGCCAGCCCGGCATCTTCGTCGATCAACGGTCGTCCTGACCGCTGCCCTGACCCAGCGCCCTGTGGCCATCTACCAAACGAGGGATGTCAGTCGTGACAGATTTGTTCGAGGGCAAGGTCGCCCTCATCACCGGCGCCGGATCAGGCATGGGCCGGGCGATCACCATCCGGCTGGCGAGGGAAGGCGCCGCGGTGTTGGCCCTCGACATAGACGAGGGCCGGCTGGCCGAGACGAAGGCGCTCACCGCGGGCACGGTGTCGGTCCGCCAGGCTGACGTCAGCGACCCGGCTGCGTGCGCCGAGGCGGTGGCCGCGTGCGTCGACGAGTTCGGGCAGCTGGACGTACTGGGCAACGTCGCCGGTATCTACCTGGCCGAGCACACCACGAAGGTGACTCTGGAGCAGTACCGACGGGTGATGGGCGTGAACCTCGACGCCTACTTCTTCCTGGCTCAGGCCGCCATTCCGCACCTGTTGGAGACGGGTGGCAACATCGTGAACATCGCCTCCAACGCCGGTATCCAGGGGCTCCCCTACTCCGCCGCCTACTGCATGAGCAAGGGTGGCGTCATCCAGCTCACCCGGGCGCTGGCCGTCGAGTTCCTCAAGACGCCGCTGCGCGTCAACGCCATCGCCCCGGCGGGCACCAACACGAACATCGCGTCGGCGATGACGTTCCCGGCCGGCATGGACCCCGACCTTTCCCGTCGCATGGCTGGCCTGCGCGGCCTGGCCGAGCCGGCGGAGATCGCCACGCTGTTCTCCTTCCTCGCCTCCGGCGAGGCCCGTTCGGTGACCGGTGCCGTCTACACCATGGACAACGGCCTCACCGTCAGCTGACCGCCGGCCTTCTCACCTGGTAATCGTGGCCGGAGGGTGAACACGTGGCAGTCGAGCCTTTTCGCATCCACATCAGCGAGGACCGGCTGGCGGTGCTCGGCGACCGGCTGCGCACCGCGGTCTGGGCGGAAGAGCCTGCGCGGGGTGAGCCGGGACGACTTCGCGCCGGAGGAAGTCGCCGACTTCGACAGGCAGCGCCCCGCGGCACTCAACCTCACGCACTTCCTGACGCACACGTTCGAACCCCGCACCCTGGCCTGGGCGTTGCAGGACTCTCCCGTCGGCCTGGCCGCCTGGATGGTGCAGCGGCGGCAGGCGTGGAGCGACTGCGGCGGTGACGTGGAACGCCGCTTCACCAAGGACGACCTCATCACGAGCTTCGCCCTCTACTGGCTCACCGGCACCGTCAGCGGCTCGCTGCGGTTCTACGCCGACTCGTTCCAGCGGCCGTGGACCCCCTCGCACGACCGTCGGCCCGTCCTGGAGTCACCGACGGGCATCGCCGTGTTCCCATACGAGCTGACGCACGTGCCACGCGCCCTCGCGCAGCGCGAGGCGAACCTCGTGCACTGGACCCGGATGAGCCGTGGTGGCCACTTCGCCGCGGCAGAGGAACCGCAACTACTGGTGGCGGACATCCGCGCGTTCTTCCGGCCGCTGCGCGCGACCGGACTGTCCCGCTGACGTCCGTCGAGACATCCGCTGTCGCGGCGCATCATCCACACCACACCAGGCCGGGTTGAGGATCGGGCTCAGGGGGCGTACACGAACAGCAGGGCTCCGGCGAGGAGCACCGCGGCGGACAGCAGATAGCGTGCGGCGAAAAGCCAGCACCGGACGGTTCCGGCCTCGGCGCCGGTCACGGTGCGCAGTTCGACGTACGGATGGGGCGCGCGCAGATACCACCCGGTCACCACCACCTCGTCTCCGACGAAGGACTGGGCCCGGGTCAGCGCGAACAGGATCCGCCCTCCCGGCGCCGGGTGGCGGTACACGACGGGCACCGTCCCGCTGGCGTCCGCGAGGACGAGGTCGGGCGAGGTGACGAACCCGCCCCGGCCCACGATCGTCCCGCGCAGGCTGACCGGTATCGCACCGAGTGGCCCGGCGTCGAGCCGGTCGAGCAGTTCGATGAGCCGTCCGACCGGTTCCGGAGTGCCCAGCGGCGCCCGCAGGCCCGCGCGGATCAGCAGCAGCGCACCGGCGGCCGTCACCAGTCCGGCGAGGAAGCCCAGGTCGTAGTGGTCGGGCCCGCGGCGGGCGAGGATCAGCGCGGCACCCAGGCAGATCCAGCCACCGAAGTACACGGGCAGCTCCACCAGGAACTGCCCGCGGGCCCGGACCCGCTCGCCGGCGCTCCCGCGCGCCGCGCTCCGGGCTCCCCGCCACTGCCGGGGCGCGCCGGGCAGGCCGCTCGCCTCCAGCGCGGCGATCCGGGTCGAGACGAGGGGGTGGGTGGAGAGGATCTCCAGCCAGCGTGCCCAGGGGCTGGTGACCTCCCAGCGCAACGCCCGCACGAGACGCTCGGGGGGCAGCTCCAGGGCGATCAGGCCGACGGACGGCGCCGAGCCGCTGCTGGCGATGCCGAGGGCTCCGACGGCCCGGACCCTGTTCTCCCGGCGAGCCAGCCGACGGGCCGCTCTCTTCTCGTCGTTCTCCCGAAGCACGTGGACGCGGGCGGCGAGATCCTGATCCCGCTCCCCCATCCCGTGCACAATCTTGACGAGGGCGGAGCACAGCGCGTCGCCGTCCCCGGTGAGCGCGCAGGAGGCGTGGTCGGCACCCAGCTCACGGGCACGGGAGAAGCTCAGCAGCGCCAGCTCGGAGAGCAGGTAGGCGGCGGACCCGATCAGCCTGACCGGGTCATTGTCCCCGGACTGGTCGCCGTTGCGCGTGCCGGACGCCGCGTAGTACATGAGGGTCGGCACCACGCACAGCGCCGTCATCACGGCGAAGTCCCGATTCCTGATGTGCCCGATTTCGTGCGCGACGACCGCCTCGACCTCGCGGTCGTTGAGCCGGTCGAGCAGCCCGCGGGAAATCCAGATACGTGCGTCCCGCCTGGTCCGGCCGAAGGTGAACGCGTTGGGGTCGCCGTCCTCGACGATGCCGAGCCGGACCAGCGGAATGCCGGCGTTCCGGCACTGCCGGGCGACGATCGCGGCGACCGGCTCGTCGCTGAGATATCCGTCGGCGCCACGCTCCAGCTCGCGGGCCGGGGCCAGCCACTCCACGACCCGCGGCCCCACCAGGTACTGCAGGAGGGCAAGGCCGGTCACGACGGCCACCGGCACAAGGACCGGCACCGGTGTGAAGACGGTCAGCAGCCAGCAGGCCAGGATCAGTACACCGCCCAGCGCCGACAAGGCGGCCACCGAACGCCGCCAGACGTAACCCGTCATGCCCCGCCCCCCGAATCGGCCAGACAACCAGCCGGACAACCCGGACCAAGTTATCGAAAACCGTTCCCGGCTGCCGGAGGATAGCCTCGTCGCATGCTGCGGGCGCGTTCTCGGGGAGACCTCGGTGGCTGACGCTGACGATGTGCGCCGGTTGGCGCTGGCGCTGCCGCACGTGGTGGAGATCGCGAGCGAGGGCTTTGACTTCCGGGTGGCCGGCAGGGGCTTCGTCTGGTCCTATCCCGAGCGCACGCCCGGGAAACCGCGCGTGATCCGGACCGATACCGCGGTGCTGTTCGTCGGCGACGAGGCGGAAAAGCAGGCGCTCCTGCTCGGCGAGCCTGACATCTTCTTCACCGTGCCGGGCTACAACGGCCTGCCCCTGGTGATGGTGCGCCTGGCTGAGGTGACGGTCGGCCGCCTGCGGGAGCTCGTGACCGACGCCTGGCGGATGCGCGCGCCGGACGCGCTCGGCGGCGACCTCGACCAGCACGCCGAGCAGAGCGGCGAGCAGCCAGCTCTGGGCTGAGCCCGCCCGATCACCAGGAAGCATCGCCGGCGCCGCGGGCGCGGGCGGCTGTCGCGCGCTGTCACACCCCCGACAAAGTTTGAGCGCCGCTCAAGCGAAATGCTTGACTGTCACTCAAGCGAATCGATCCGGGGAGGGCTCGACTCATGGGAACCAGGGCGGATGCGGTGGCGGCCACCAGGGAGCGGATCGCGCGGGCCGCGCTGCGACTGTTGCTCGCGCAGCCCTACGAGGACATCACCCTGGCGGACATCGCGACCGGCGCGGGCGTCTCCCACCAGACCGTCCTCAACCACTACGAGTCCAAGGAGGGCGCCGCCTCGGCGGCGATCGAACTCCTGGGGTCGGAGATCGAGGGGCTGCGGACCTCCGTGCGGCACGGCGATCCGGAGCACGCCGTCGAGGTGCTGGTCGAGCAGTACGAGCGGTCCGGTGACCTCAACGTCCGCTGGGCGATGTCCGCCGAACGGCTCGGGCGCCTGGCGGCCATCCTCGATCAGGCCCGGGCGGCGCACCGGGCCTGGCTGGAGGAGGTCTTCGCACCCCACCTGCCCACCGTGCCGGCGGACCGGCTGCGCGGCCTCAACGCGCTGCACGCGGCGACCGACGTCTACACGTGGAAGTTGCTGCGCCGCGACCTGCGCCTGAGCCGGCCGGAGACCACCCGGACGATGACCGCGCTGGTACGCGGCGTGCTGATCCGTGACGTGCCGGACAGCTGACCCGACAGGAATCCCGGCACGAATCCCGAGCGAAGGACCGAAGGAAGGTCACCGATGAGCAACACGTACCTGTTCGCCCTCACTGACGGTGGTGGTTCCGTAGCTCCGGAGCTCGGCCTCGCGCGACGGCTCGTCGAGCGCGGCCACCGGGTCACCGTCCTGGCCGAGGACTCGATGGTGCCCGCCGTCGCCGCGACCGGCGCGGCCTTCCGTCCCTGGCGGAACGGCCTCAACCGGCCCGACAACCAGCCAGAGCACGCTCCGTACCGGGAGTGGGAGCTGCGGAGCCCGCGCACGCTGCTGCGGGAGATGATCAGGCGCCTGATCGTGCGCCCCGCGCCCGGCTACGCCCGCGACGTCACCGACGCGATCGACGCGGATCGCCCCGACCTCGTGCTCGCGTCGTTCTTCGCCTTCGGCGCGATGGTGGCCGCGGAGGCCGACGGAGTGCCGTTCGACGTCCTGATGCCGAACATCTACCCGCTGCCCGCACCGGGGCTGCCGCCGTTCGGCCCCGGGCTGCGACCCGCCCGGGGACCGGCCGGCCGGCTGCGCGACCGGCTCGTCGGCGCCATGTCTCAGCGGATGTGGGACGGCGCCGCCCTGCCCGGGCTCAACGCGCTGCGAGCCGCGTACGGCCTGGAACCGATGGCGCACTACCAGGATCAGCCCCACCGGGCCCGCCGCGAGCTGGTGATGACGAGCGCGGAGTTCGACTTCCCGGCGCGGCTGCCGGCGAACGTCCGCTACGTCGGGCCGGTCCTCGACGAGCCGGTGTGGGCGGCCGAGCCGTGGCAGCCGCCGGCCGGGGACGCGCCGCTGGTCCTGGTGTCCATGTCCAGCACGTTCCAGAACCAGGCCGAATGCCTGCAGCGGGTCGACGACGCGGTGGGATCGCTGTCGCTGCGCGGTCTGGTGACGACCGGCCCGGTGATCGATCCCGGTCAGCTCACCGCACCGCCCGGAGTCACCGTGGTCTCCGCCGTGCCCCACGGCGAGGTGCTCCGCCACGTCTCGCTCGTCGTGACCCACGGAGGCCACGGCACCCTGGCACGGGCGTTCGCCGCCGGTGTCCCGGTCGTGGTGCTGGCGCACGGCCGCGACCAGGCCGACAACGCCGCCCGGGTGGTCCACCACGGCGCCGGGCTGTCGGTCAGTCGTGCGGCGAAGCCGGCGAAGATCGCTGACGCCGTCCGGCGGGTCCTGGACGATCCCTCCTACCGGCGGTCCGCCGCGCGGCTCGGCGCGGCCCTGCGCCGCGACGCCGCCGACGGCCGTCTCATCGCCGAGGTCGAGGACCTCGACCCGGGCCAGCCGCAGGGAAGGCACGCCGCCTGACCCGATGGCCCGAACCAGAGCCCGAGCCCGAGCCCGAGCAAGGTTCATGAGCAGGTTCGCAGAGCGGGTGAGCGGCGCGGCACTCGCTCGAATGCTTCCAGCGAAAGCGGTGCGCGTTTGCTGCGGGGCGGTTCAACCGGCGTGTTCGTGTGCCGGGCGCATCAAGCGGCCTGGATCAGATAGACGGCGGCAAGTGCGCAGGCCAGGACGCCGAGGAGGAGGCGTAGGGCGGTGTTGGGCAGGTGGGGTTGGAGGCGCGCGCCGAGGTATCCGCCGGCCAGTCCGCCGAGTCCGCAGGTAAGTCCGAGTGCCCAATGGGGGGCGATGTTCCCGGCGGTGGTCAGGGCGAGCACGGCGTAGGCCGCGACGCCGACGATCGAGGTGAGGAACGTCGAGGCGAGGGTAGCGGGGGCGACTACGGCCACGGACATGCCGCGTCCGACCAGGATCGGGCCGAGGAGCGAGCCGCCCCCGATGCCGTAGATGCCCCCGACGAACCCGACGATCAGAGCCAGCACGGTGATGGTGCGCGGCCGTGGTGACGAGACGCTCGGGACGGTCTGGTGCGGCTGTCTACGCAGGGTACGAGCGCAGAGCCAGACGCCCAGGGTTAAGAGCATCGCGGCGAGGAGGAGCCGGAACAGGCGGGCGCCGGGGGCGAAGTGGACCCGGACGACGGCACCGAGCACCACCCCCGGCAGGGTGCCGAGGACCAGCAGGCGGGTCAGGGGGCCACCGGGCTGTTTCTGCTGGTGGTAGCGGCCGAGCGGCCCGGGTATGGCGATGACGTTGAACAGCAGGTTGGTTGGTGTGACCGCTGGGCTGGGAACGTGCAGCACGTCGAGCTGGACAGGAAGAAGAAACACCGCGCCGGAGACCCCGACGGGCGCGGTGATGGTCGCGATGAGCAGTCCAGAGGCGAGACCGAGCAGGATCGTGGTCACCCGGGCCGGGCCGCTTTCACACCTCCGATCCTGACGGATGCCGCTGGCGCACGGGACGACGGGCCGGCGCCTGATCGCCGTCATGGCCGGTACCGGCCGGATCGGCAGCCGCCGCGAGCGGCTCCGCACGGCCGGTCTGGCCGGGCGCACCGCCCACCGTCACCCGTGGAGCTTCAGGGCCCCTCCTGGCAGCGCCTGAGGCCTTCCGGGCTGTAGCACGGCAGAGCGCCGTGAGCCTTGATGACGGTCTGCCCGCCGCCCCTGGTCAGATAGTCGAGGAAGCTCAGGGTGAGGGAGCCGGCGGGCGGCTGCCCGTAGGTGTACGCGTATTCGACCTCCGCGAAGGGATAGGTGCTGTTGCGGATGGCCTCGATCGAGGGATCCTGCCCGTCGATGCGCACGGTGCGCAGGCCCTTGACGGTCGCGGCGGTACGCAGTTCGCTGTAGCCGATCGCGCCCGGCAGCCTGGCCACGCTTCGCAGTACCCGTTCGGTGCTGTCGAGCTCGCAGCGGATGACCTTGTCCTGCGGTGAGTTCCGGTGCTCGCAGTCCTGGGAGGTGTAGGCGGGTTCACCAATGCCGGCAAGGATGCGCCGCCGGAACAGGTCGCGGGTACCAGAGTTGGCGTCGCGGCTCACCAGCAGGATCGGGAGGTCGGGCCCGCCAACCTGGTTCCAGTTGACAACATCGCCCCGGTAGATGCGGCGTATCTGCTCGATCGTCAGGCTGCTGACCGACACCTCGTCGTTCACCACGACGGTGAAGGCGGAAACCGCTACCCGGTCCCCTTGAAGGCGCGGGTCGAGCTGCGATCCACCACCGTCACGAATGACGATCATGGCGGGGGAACCGTTCTCGGACTCGCCCGTCTCCACCAGTCTCTGCATGCCTTCGTTGCTGCCACGAGCCTCCACCGTGATGTTTGAGTCGGGGCAGTCCGACTCGTATCTCCTGGCGATTTCCTGCACCACGGGCGCGAAGGCCGTGGAACCGTTGACGGTGAGCTTCCCTGTGGCGCAGCCGATGGGCGGGGGCGCACCGCCGCCACCGACGACGATGCTCGCCAGCACCGTGACGCAGAGCGTGAGCAGGATGGTGATCAGGCGGGCGGGCCGGTTGAAAAGGGGCGGCTTGTCGTCGACCGTGGTGCTCCGGTTGGGCTGCACCGCGCCCTCCCGGATCCCACCGGTGACGCGCACGGCGCAGCCGACGCTGCCGCCGGTGAGGAGCACGAGCAGTTTGTAGTGCTGACCGCTGTCGAGCGGAACACGAGGCAGGTAGATCGTGTTGCCGCTGTGCCGCATCCCCCTCGAAGACGCGAAGTGCTCCATGAGGTGGTCGGCGTTGGGCTGGGTGACGGTCACACCCCTGACGATGCGTTCCGTGAAGACGGCGGTGAGACCGTGCAGGTCGCCGCCGGTGTAGTCGGTGCTGGCCACGCTCTGCGCACCGTCATTCTCGACCCGCAGGAGGACGAGGGTCGCGTCGGACATGTCCGGGAGATCGCTGAACAGGCCCAGCCGTATGTTTTCCTGACCCTGCCCGTCACGATTGTCACCGCCGATGGGCATGTCCATCTGGACGCGGTAGCCAATGCGCCTGCGGCGCGGCACCCGGCGCTCGTACCAGACCACCGCGAAGGACGCCACTATGCCGAGCGCCGCGGTAAGCACGGCCACGATGTTCTCGGCACTCAGCCAGCTCACGATGCAGCTCGCCCCCGCATGCCCAACCGGCCCGACGTGTTGATTCGGTTACCGTATGGGGCCCGTCGCGGACTGGAGAGCCGCGGTCTACTCGGTCGCCTGATATTCGCCGTGAATTCATCCGGTGATCCAGGAGGTTCCTGCGGAGGCGTCACACCGCCGGGCGCACCACCCGAGCCCCCCGCTGTCCCGTCGCCGCGCCGATCACAGCTTGCCGCTCTAGAGTGGCCGGGATGGGCGTGGGCCTCACTCTCCTGGACGGGGTGCGCTGGAAGGGCATCCCGGTGGTCGGCGACCGGCCGCGGGCGCTGCTGGCGGCGCTGGCGGCGGAACGCGGGCGGCCGGTGCGGGCCGAGCGGCTGGTGGAGCTGATCTGGCGCGGGGAGCCGCTGGCCAATGCGGCCAAGGGTCTTCAGGTGGTCGTCTCCCGAACGCGGGCCGCCTGCGGCGGCGCCGCGGTGGTACGCGATGGCGAGGGCTATCGGCTCGACCTGCCTCCGGCCGAGGTCGACAGTTGTCTGCTCGGCCGGCTGGTCGCCGAGGCTGACACCCTCCTCGCGGCCGATCCGGCCGCCGCCGCCGAGCGGGCCCGGGAGGCGCTGGAGCTCGGCGCGTCGCTGTCGCCGGTGCCGGCGGGCGAACAGGGCCCGCTCGCCGACGTGCGCCGGGCGGCCGGCCGCGATCTGGCGGCGGCCCGGCTGCTGCTGGCCCGGGCGGCGAGCCGGACAGACCGGCACACCGAGGCGCTGGGGCTCCTGGAGGCGGCGCACGCCGAGCGGCCCGACGACGAGGCCCTGCTGGCCGACCTGCTGCACAGCGAGGCCGCCGTCCGCGGGCCGGGGGCGGCCCTGGAGCGCTTCGAACGCCACCGTCGGGACCTGCGGGAACGGCTCGGTGTCGGCCCAGGGGAGGCACTCACCCGGCTGCAGCGCGATCTGCTCGCCGCCGACCAGCCCGTCCGCGACGGCCTCCGTTACGACGCCACTCCCCTGCTGGGCCGCCAGGGGGACGTCGAGCGGCTGCGGACGTTGCTGGACCGGTCACGGGTGGTGTCGATCGTCGGGCCGGGCGGCCTCGGCAAGACCCGGCTGGCGCACCGGCTCGCCCGGGAGAGCACGCTGCCGGTGGTGCATGTCGTCCACCTGGTCGGGGTGACGGCGCCCGAGGACCTGCTCGGCGAGGTCGGCTCGGCGCTCGGTGTCCGCGACTCGATCGGCGAGCGCCGGGTGCTGTCCCCGGGCCAGCGCGCCGACCTGCGCACGCGTATCGCCGCGCAGCTCTCGCGTGGGTCGAGCCTGCTGCTGCTGGACAACTGCGAGCACCTCGTCGAGGAGGTCGCCGAGCTGGTCGCCTTCCTCGTCACCGCCACCGCGGACGTCCGGGTGCTCACCACGACCCGGGCGCCGTTGGCGATCAGCGCCGAGCGGGTCTACCTGCTCGGGGAGCTGGGCCGCGCCGACGCGACCGAGCTGTTCCGTCAGCGCGCCGCCGCCGCCCGGCCCACCGTCCGGCTCGACCCCGAGGTGGTCGGCCGGATCGTCGACCGGCTCGACGGCCTTCCGCTGGCGATCGAGCTGGCCGCGGCGCGGGTCCGCGCGATGTCGGTGGAGGACGTCGACCGGCGGCTGGCGGACCGCTTCGCCCTGCTGCGCGGCGGCGACCGCGGCGCGCCGGACCGTCACCGCACGCTGCTCGCGGTGATCGACTGGTCGTGGAACCTGCTGGCCGAGCCGGAACGGCGGTCGCTGCGTCGGCTGGCGCTCTTTCCGGACGGGTTCACCCTCGACGCCGCGGAGGAGGTGCTCGGCGCGCCCGACCCCGCCGGGCAGGTCGCCGGCCCGGAGCCCCTGGACGCCTTCGACGCGGTGCAGAACCTCGTCGACCAGTCGCTGCTGAGCGTGCGTGAGTCGGCCGACGGGGTCCGCTACCGGATGCTGGAGACCGTCCGCGAGTTCGGCCGGCTGCGACTGACCGAGGCCGGCGAGCAGGTGTGGGCGCGGCGGGCCCAGCGGGCCTGGGCGGTCGGTTACGTCACCCGGCACGGCGCGGACCTGCTCAGTGAGCGGCAGTTCGCGGCGATCGACGCGGTCGCGGCCGAGGAGACGAACCTCGCCGACGAACTGCGGGCCGCGCTGGTCGACGGCGGTACCGAGGCGGTCGTGCGGCTGCTGGCGGTGCTCAATCCGTTCTGGGAGATCCGCGGCGATCACACGCGGATGATGGTGCTGGCCAACGCGGTCGCCGAGGCCCTGCACGACTGGGCCCCGCCGCCAGCGGCGGCCTCGGCGACCCTGGCCAGCCGGATCGCCATCCTGCGGACGAAGATGCTCATGACCGTCAGGTACCCGGAGGAGGCCTGCGAACTGCTGGTGCCGCTCGATCCGGCGGACGCGGACAACACGTGGCTGGCCGGTTCGGTGCGGGTGCAGCTTGCGCTCGATCCGACCCGGCCCGCGGACGCCGCGGCACGGCTGGAACAGCTCGTGGACGACGCCGACCGGCACACGCGCCTGATCGCGCTGATGTGGCTGACCCATCTGTGGGAGAACGACGGTGTCCCGCGGACGGCGGCGGCCTGCGCCGAACGGGCGCTGGCGCTCGCCGCGCCGCAGGACGGCCCGTGGATCGCGGCCGTGCTGCGCACCCAGCTCGCCGCGCTGTCGATGCAGCTCGGGGACGTCACCACCGCCCGGTCGTGTGCTCGCGCGGCACTGCCCGTCCTGGAACGGCTCGGCGCCCGCGACGACGTCGCGCAGCTCAGGGTGCTGCTGGCGTTCGACGCCATCAACGACGGCCGGCTCGAAGCGGCCGAGAGCCACCTCGCCCAGAGTGCCCCGGAGGACAGGACGGGGCTCGGCGGCAGAATGATGGCCACCGCCGAGGCCGAGATCATGATCGCCCGCGGCGACACGACCGGTGGTCTACGCCGGTACGTGGACGCGGCGGAGGAGATGCGGGCCCTGCGGCTGCCGGGCGTGGAACCCACCGGCCTCGAGCCCTGGGTGCTCGTGTGCGACGCGGCGACGGTGGCCGCGTTCGCCCGGCACGCGAGCACGGCCGACGACCTCGCCACCGGTCACAGCCTGTTCCGGGCCTGCCTCACCCATTGCGTCGAAGCGTTCCGACGCGGGCAGGCCGGCGCCGACTACCCGGTGTACGGGACGGTGCTGTTCGCACTGGGCGCCTGGGGTCTTCGGGAGAACCTCCCGGCGCCCGGAGACGGTCTGGCCGGGATGGCCCCGGAGGACGCGGTCCGGCTGCTGGCGCTCGCGGAACGGTTCGCCTACCCCGCGACGATCCCGTCGATGGGGTGGTCGCGGATCGAGCCGATCGCCGAACGCCGCGCGCCCGGCACGCTCGCGGCGGTCCGGGCGAGTGTCGCCGGACGGCGCCCGGCGCAGGTTCTCGACGAGGCCCGCCTCCTCGTCGCGCACCTGGCCGAACGCCTGACTGGATGGCTGGATGGCTGGCCGGGCAGTTGACCGGGCGGGACGCCGACCGGGCGTCGCCCGCCCATCGGGTGAGGGCACCGGATTCCCGGCTAGAGGTGCCGCTTGTAGCTGGCCACCGACAGCGGCATGAAGATCACGATCACGGCGAGGCCGGCGAGCAGCGTCCAGCCGACCTGCGCGGTGATCACGCCGTTGTTGGCGAGGTCGCGGGTTCCGGAGACCAGGTGTGACACCGGGTTGATCCTGGTGAAGGACTCCAGCCAGCCCGGCAGCGTGTCCGCCGGCACGAAGGCGTTGGAGAGGAAGGTGAGCGGGAAGAGGATCATCATCGAGATCCCCTGCACGCTGCGGGCGCTGCGGGCCAGCGTGCCGATCCAGGTGAACGCCCACGCGAGCGCCCAGCCGGTGAAGACCGCGAGCAGGACCGCGCCGACCACACCGAGCACCCCGCCGCCCGGCCGGTAGCCGAGAATCAGGCCCATCAGGTAGGTCAGCACGGCCGCGATCAGATAACGGATCAGGTCCGCCATCATCGGCCCGGCGAGCGGCGCGATCCGGGACATCGGCAACGACCGGAACCGGTCGAAGACGCCCTTGTCCATGTCCTCCCGCATCTGCACCCCGGTGGCCATGCAGGTGGTGAGCACGGTCTGGGCGACGATGCCGGGGATCAGCAACGGCAGGTAGCTGTCGACGTCACCGGAGATCGCGCCGCCGAACACGTAGGCGAACATCGCGGTGAACAGCAGCGGCTGCAGCGCCACGTCGAAGAACTGCTCCGGGTTGCGGCGCATCTTCTTCAGCGCCCGCCACGCCATCGCGAAGGTCTGGTTGAAAGTGTCGCCCAGCCCGGGGCGGGCGCGCGTGCGGGCTACGGCGGCGGCCGGGTCGACGGCTGGCGCCGATCGCGGGCGGGCGGCGGACGGTTCGGCTACGAGGGTGTTCATCGGGCCTTCTCCATGACGGGCTTGTCGGGGCTGTTCGTGTCCTGGCCGGGGACGGCGCCGGCCGGGCCGGCGGTGCCGGTGCCCGTGCCGTCCCCGGTGCCGGTGCCGTCTCCGGTATCCGTGCCGTGGCCGGTGAGGGCGAGGAAGACCTCGTCGAGGCTGGGCTTCGCGACACTGACCGAGGAGATCGAGACGGCGGCCTCGCGCAGCGCGATCAGCACGTCGGCGGCGCGGTCGGCGACATCGAGCGGGACGTTCATCCGGCCCGACTCGGGGGTGGTGACCGGCTCTTCGCCGAGCACCCGGAACACCACCTCGCGGGCGAGCGCCTGGTCGGCGCCGGGGGCGAGCTGAAGCTGCAGGGTCGAATCGCCGACCTGGGTCTTCAGCTCGTCCGGAGTGCCCTCGGCGACCTTGCGGCCCTGGTCGATCACGCAGACCCGGTCGGCGAGCTGGTCGGCCTCGTCCAGGTACTGGGTGGTGAGCAGGACGGTGCAGCCGTCCTCGACGAGACCGCGGATGGTGTTCCACATCTGGCCTCGGGTGCGCGGGTCGAGCCCGGTGGTCGGCTCGTCGAGGAAGATCAACGGCGGTCGGGTGATGAGGGAGGCGGCGAGGTCGAGGCGGCGGCGCATGCCGCCGGAGAACGCCGAGATCTTCCGCTCGGCGGCGTCCTCCAGGCCGAACTGCTCCAGCAGCCGGCGCGCGGTGGCGCGAGCGTCCGCGGCCTTCAGGCCCTGGAGCCGGCCGAAGAGCCACAGGTTCTCGGTGGCGGAGAGGTCCTCGTCCACCGAGGCGTACTGGCCGGTCACGCCGATGAGCTGGCGGACCCGGTGCGGCTGGGCGGCGACGTCCACACCGAAGATCTCGGCCCGGCCGCCGTCGATCGGCAGCAGCGTGGCCAGCATCTTCAGCATCGTCGTCTTGCCTGCGCCGTTCGGCCCGAGCACGCCGAAGATCTCGCCGTGTCGCACCTCGAGATCGATCCGGTCGACGGCACGGAAATCGCCGAATCTCTTGACCAGGCCATCGGCCCGGACAGCGGGTGTGGCTGTCACGCGTCGTCCTTCCATGGTGCTCAGCAGCTGGGAAGCTGGGACGACGCTACTGACGATTAATGTGTGGT